>JBFFEL010000070.1:0-19058 GCA_041558875.1 Anaerolineales bacterium | reverse complement strand
TCCGGTCATAGTAATTAATTGCACCATGAATTAGGGCTTCGTATATTTCAAAAAGTAGTTCCGTCGCATTATACCCCCTGTTTTTTTTCTGGTGCAATTCTAGGGACTCGAACCAAATTTAGCTGATTTTCAATCAAAAGAGCCTAATTCGATCCCTAATTGGTCCAGCTTTCCCCTTTGCTCGAAGCGCAATGATGCAAAAAATCGCTCGATAGACATATCAAGCGATTTTTGTGGACGGTATTGGACGAAACTTTTAATCCCCTCAATGGGGGCAACGACCTTTATAGAACACAAAATCCACTACAAAGTTTGCGTAGTGGATTCGATAGTATTAGTGGACGGTGTTGGACGAAACTCGAACCGCCTTCCCCTTGATTATTAGAGAAAAATATCAATAGGGGCAATGAGTCTCGAAGAAATATACTTTTCCCAATAATAAATTACAAATCTAAATTCGTCTAGTAATGCTGGTGTCACCTATTTAGTTGCACCGGAAGAGCGATTTTTCTCAGATATTCCATTTGTTATCGATCTCTGTTTAAATGGTTAAACTTTCCAGGCTGTAAAAAACCCATTAAATATTGACTAATTAGACAATGTTGCTCTATAATATTCTAGAGACAGTTGATCAATTACTTCGATGAAAATTGTGTTATGCAAATGCTAAAAGGAGTTCTTCTTGAATTATAACGGGAATGTTCAGCTAACAGTAGTTTTTGTTTGCCCACCTGAATATGAGGCAGAAGGGGACCGTATATGGTCGTTGCATGCGGCGTGGATGGAAGATACACACTATCGTGAAGGAGAAAAGGCCCTGCTACAGTATATAGTTTCAAAAAGTGCAGATGATGATGGAAATATCCTTTTTGTACTTACCGAAGTCTATGCTTCAGAAACGGGACGAAAAGATCACAGTGAGCAAGCACAAGATTGGAAAGATATTGAAGATTGGAAAAATTGGGTTAGCAAGTGTAAGAGCACATGGGCCGATACTAAGATCATTAAATCATTGTGGTAAAGTTTCTAATTAAAAAATTGCTGTTACATTATTTGCATGATCAATTTTTTTTAATCTGCAACAAAATCGTCAGCCGGTAAAATCTCAGCGATATTGCGATCATAGCAACCTCATATGATCACTACTACCATCAGGTTTTCGAATTCAGAAAATCTAGTAATTCATTCAAATTTTGCCTAGTATCAAAGCGAATCAAAGACAAAGACTGCTCAGGGTCAATCCTGGGCGGTTCGAGTCGTTTTTGTACCCCCATGGAGATTCGAACTCGTTATTTCAAAATGATTTTTAAAACAAGGTATTAGTCTCGAACATTCAACCTAAAAAGATTCAAACACCTAAGCGGACTCGAACAAAAGAAACCAGTTTTTTACTCAAAAATGCCCATTTCGATCCCCAATTTGTCTAGCTTTCCCCTTTGCTCAAAGCGAATTGAAACCAAAAACCCCTCGGTAGTATCGAGGGGTTCGAGTTGTGGACGGTGTTGGACGAAACTTTTAATCCCCTCAATGGGGGCAACGACCTTTATAGAACACAAAATCCACTACAAAGTTTGCGTAGTGGATTCGATAGTATTAGTGGGCGGTATTGGACTCGAACCAACGACCTTTGCGATGTCAACGCAACGCTCTAACCAGCTGAGCTAACCGCCCGTGCACGGCGAATTATACCATCGCAGGATGGGTTGGCAAGCTCATCCAAGGTTGTGTTTGTCTACTCAACCTCCTCCAGGAATTCCCGCACCAAATGCGCAACTACCGCAGGCTGCTCCAGCATCACCATATGTCCTGCGTCTGGAACAATCTCCAGGCGCGCATTGAGGATATTCTCAGCTAAGAGCTGCGAACAGCTGACCGGCATCATCCTGTCTTGCTCACCGCAAATCACCAGCGTTTTGGGGTCGATCTCACCCAATTGGTCGCTGATATCAAATTGATCACATGCGAGAAAGTCTGCATGCAGTATAGGAGCCGGGGTTTCTGCCATCCTCCTAGCAGCCAGCTCGACCAACCTTTTATCGGCTGTCTTGCTGAAGGAGAACTGAACAACGAATTGCAGCGCCTGGGGATAAGTGCTCTCGTGCTCGCAATACCGGATCAATTCTGGATTCACTTCATATTTGGCGCCAGATCCGATCAGGATCAACCCTGCTACTTTTCCTGGTTGATCCAGGCAAAGCTGCATGGCAATGGCCCCGCCCATCGAATGCCCACCAATCACTGCCTGCTCAATCTGGAGCCGATCGAGAACATTTAAAAGCTCTTCAGCATACGCGCTGATCGAATCTCTCGCTTCACTTGATGAAGCGCCGTGACCTGGTAAATCTATTGCTACAACGTCAACACCGGCTAACCGGCGCAGCTCCGTCGGCCAATATAAATAAGATCCTCCTGCCCCATGGACCAGGATCAGCGGTGGATTACCCCCAGATTCCACCTTCGACCGCCGGTAGTGGATTTTTCCAGCAAATGGCATGTGAATTTATCCCTCCTCAGTTTGTGAATCCCTGCGCACTATTCGATATAAACCACTCCCCAATCCAATTAATAAGCCGCTTATAGTGAAAAATGGCAGTCTTGACATTACTTCCTGCAGCTGGGCAACCGTGAAATCCGGCGTACCGTGACCATGTATGCCGCTTTTCAGCGCCATCAACATGATCCCCAGCGGGGCAACTGCTAATCCAGCCCCGATTCCCACCAGTCCATGGCGCAGAATGATTTGTCTATTACCTTCAACAGGTTTTACCAAAATCCAGGCAGCTGCCCAGGTGCAAATCCCGCCAGAGATGAGCACTACCAGCAACACATTTTGGTCCTCTATTGGCAGCCAGATTAAAACCAGGATTCCAAGCAGGAATGCGGATATTCTCAGCCCCAGCCTCTTTTTAGACCCCGTTTCGACGTTCACGACTCTGGTTGGATTTCAGACTTATTCCATTCGGAAAGTGGAAACAAGATCTGAATTTTTGTGCCCCCCTCTAAGACCCTGACGGACCCACTGATCAGCTCGCTGAATTCCTGGATGCTTTCCATCTCGTTGGACTGAAATGGGAACTCCATCTGGCTCGAGAAATCAGCACGATCTTCAATCACCAGCTGAGCAGCATGTTGATCAAACTCGTTCAGGCGCACAGTCAGATGGTTCGATCCATTTCGTTTCCTGGCACTGCCGATCGCTTCTTCAACCAGATAATAGATCACTTTCTGGTCTGTTAAAGGCAGCTGGTTAACTAGAACTGCATCAACTTCCAGTTCAATCTTGAGGCTGAACAGCTCATCCATTTTCTCAACCAATAATCCTAAGGCTTCGGTCAGGTTATGCCCATCAAGAGAGGTTGGCTGCAAGATGAAGATCAAGTTGCGAATCTCACGGGTGGTATCCCGGGCCAAATCCTCAACTTTTTTAAGCTCCTCTTGGGCCGCGAGAGGATCCTCGTCCATGAGCCGGCGGGCAAAATTCACCCGCATCGCTAATGCGGATACGGTCTGGCTCAAGCCATCATGCAGTTGGCGGACGACTTTCTTGTGGATCAAATCGTCAATTTCACCTTGAGAGCGATCATTCTGGTGGTTAATCTCCGCCAGGTTTCTCCTGCGGGACCGGTAGATGGAGATGGATTCGAACAGCCTGTTGAATTGCCGCCCACTATGCTTTTCGGATTTCATGCGCTAATCATAACTCATTTGGATTACCAATTGAAATTTTCTTCGCTCCCAATGGATTACAAATAAGCGATCAATGTTGGCAGCATGGCCTTGATTGCGTTTGCACGATGGCTGATCCTGTTTTTTTCCACCATGTTTAATTCAGCCATTGTTTTACCCAATTCGGCGACGAGAAAAATGGGATCATAACCAAAGCCAGAGTCACCCCGTTCGTCAGGAACAATTTCGCCCTCACAACTGCCCTCCGAGTAGTGTACCTCTCCATTTGGGGATGCCAGAGCGACTGTACAGTGAAACCTGGCTATCCATGGTTTTGAGGCGTCCTGCAGCTTCAAGTGTAGATAATCCCGGCGATCTTTATCATTTGCTCCCGGTTTCGGCGAGTATCTGGCGGAATAGATTCCCGGTGCACCGCCAAGCGCGGTCACTTCCAAGCCTGAATCATCTGCCAGGGAAAGGAGTCCGGAACTGGCTGCATACGCCAAAGCTTTCCTGCCTGCATTTTCACGGTAAGTCACCCCGCTCTCTTCGACTTCCAGCTCCAGGCTGAGATCATCAGGCGTGAGCATTTCGGCATCAACGTGATGGAGCAGGTCTTTCAGCTCCTTAATTTTCCCCTGATTTCTAGTTGCAAGCAAAAGTTTTTGCATATCTCAGCTGGTATACCTAGGCAGCCAACTTATTTATATGGGTAGTCATAGTGTTTTTACCCAGATATGGAGATAAATTACATTAAAACAGCATATTATGTCTAGTTATCCCACATAGATTGACGCATTTCTCTAATTATGTTATAATCATCCAAATTAATAATATTTATTTTGCGAGCATACCCGTTCTTATGATTCAATCTCGCCAGTCTCTCCGGCTGAACGTCGGATTTCTTATTCACCAATCTGTCGGCTCCAGCCGGGATTTTTATTTTGAACAACCCACCCTATTTATCGAACCCGACTTACACCTGCAGGATTTTAATGGTAAGGCGAAAATTTCGCGCACCCCTCAAGGATTGCTACTTCAGGTGAGTTTGCAGGCGTTCATGCAAGATGAATGTGTGCGCTGCCTATCCACTTTAAACCAACGTCTGAGCACTGAATTCACAGAACTTTTTGCTTTCTCGGAGAGATCAACCAGCGAATCAGAATTGATTTTACCCGAAGATGGCTACATTGATCTGGGTCCATTAGCTCGGGAATATTTAATGCTGGAAATTCCGATCAATCCGCTTTGCCAGCCGGAATGCCATGGAATGTGCGCCGTCTGTGGGGAGCCTCAAGGAGATCAAGCCCACTCTCACGAGGTGGACTCGAGCGATCCCCGCCTGGCCGTGTTAAAGACTTTGCTGGATAATCAAGCTATGGAGTAATTCTAACCACAATACTGCCAAAACAAGCTTATCCTCTTGCAGGAGGGATGCTCGTGCTTCACTCAGGTTCACACAACTCCTTAGTTTATCTCAATGCTATAAGTTCTATTAAATTATCGATTCTGCCAGATTTAGTTCGCAGGAAATTATTTTCAATTTAATATCATAGAAGGAGGCGGTCTTTTGGATCTAAACTCATTGAAAATTCATGGTACCACAATCACGCTAGATTACAACGCTGACCGAGATGCCACAGAGATTGATTACCCTTCGGATTTCGTACAATCGATCCCTCCGCTAGGTGTTAAAAAGAACCTGGAATTCATCGGATCGGATGATACCGTTGGTCTTTATCTCAAGGAGATGGCCCATATTCCACTCCTCACTTCGCAGGAGGAGGTCGATTTAGCAAAACGGATTGAGTGTGCACGTGCAGCACTGGGAAAGCTTTCGAAGAACGAAAAGTCGCTCACCAAAGACCAGAGAATGCTGTTTGAAGACCAGATTCGAGATGGTTACCTGGCGCGCGAACATCTTATCAAAGCCAATACACGCCTGGTGGTAAGCATTGCCAAAAAGTATCTCGGCAATGGGGTCCCCTTTTTGGATTTGATCCAGGAAGGCAACCTGGGATTGATGCGGGCAGTAGAAAAATTCGAATACCAGCGCGGATTTCGATTTTCCACTTATGCGACCTGGTGGATCCGCCAAACTATCACCCGTGCGATCGCAGATCAGGGGCGCACCATCCGGGTTCCCGTCTACATGACGGACCGCATCCGCAAAATGTACCGCATCCTTTACAAAATGGAACAAGAGCTGGGCCATCCTCCCAGCGAGGAAGAGCTGGCCAGCGAGATGGACCTGGATCCTAAAAAAGTCAAGTGGATGCTGCGAGTTTCCTGGACCCCGGTATCGCTGGAGAGCCCGATTGGGGATGACGAAGATTCCGAATTTGGGATGTTCGTGGAGGATAAAGGCTCACCCTCCCCTGCTCAAGCCGTATACCAGGATATGCTGCGTGAGCGGATCAACGAGGTCCTTTCCTCCCTATCACCCAGGGAAGCCCGAATTCTGCGCCTGCGGTTTGGACTTGATTGCGACCGGCCGTATACATTGGAGGAAGTTGGCCAGAAGTTTGGGCTGACCCGTGAACGCATCCGCCAGATCGAAGGCAAGGCATTACGCCGTTTACGCAGCCCCCGCCAAGCCCGGCTGCTGAAGGAATATCTATAGTTTGTACTTGACAAACTTAATTTGAAGGCTTACACTCAGTGCACTAATTCTGATTAATAGGCAAGCAATCATGAGACAAATTTGGAAAATCCAGGCGAATATGATGATGCCCATGCGGGGATCAAAACCGCGCGTCTCGACCTGGACAGCTGGAGGAATTGATTAATTATCAACACCTTCCATAAGCATATGACACCAGAGGCTGTCCAGAGATGGGCAGCCTTATTTGTTTGAACCAACCTGATGCAGGAACAGCTTACGAATAAAACTTCGCGCTACAATATGAAAAGATTTAATTTTGGAGGAGACTTATGCCACGCAATATCTTAGTATCTGTCGCCTGGCCTTATGCAAATTCCTTGATCCATGTCGGTAATATCACCGGATCGTATTTACCGGCTGACATATTCGCACGCTACCAGAGACTGGCTGGCAACCGCGTGCTGATGGTTTCTGGATCTGACTCCCATGGAACCCCAGTTACAGTGCGAGCGGACGCAGAAGGGACCACACCCCTGGAAATATATACAAAATTTCACCTGGGATTCTTAGAACTGTTCCAGCGGCTTGGGCTGACCTACGACCTATTCACCAGCACGCACACCGAGAACCACTTCAAGGTATCCCAGGCGATATTCCAGGCATTGGAAAAAAATGGGTATCTGTACACAGACAAACAGAAACAATGGTACTCACCTACCCAAAACCGCTTCCTACCAGATCGCTATATTGAAGGTACCTGCTACGTGTGCGGATATGAGAACGCCCGCGGCGATCAATGCGATAATTGCGGAACATTGCTGGAGGCAACCTCGCTCATCAATCCCCGATCTAAAATTGACGGATCAACCCCAGAGCTGAAAGAGACAGAGCATTACTATATCGACCTGGGAAAACTCCAGCCTGACATCGTTAAGTTTCTTCGCCAGCGAGAGGACTACTGGCGGCCCAATGTTATCCGCCAATCCCTGGGGCAGATTCTGGCTGATGATCTGCATGGGCGGGCTATCACCCGCGATCTGGATTGGGGCATTCCCCTCCCAATTGAAGGTTGGGATGAAAAAAGGCTTTACGTCTGGTTCGAAGCCGTGATTGGTTATCTCTCTGCAAGCATCGAATGGGCTCAATTAAGCGACCAATCCGAAGCCTGGCATGAGTGGTGGTATGACAATGAGGCCAGAAGTTATTATTTCATCGGTAAAGACAATATCCCCTTCCATGCAGTCATCTGGCCAGGCCAGTTAATCGGCGCCGGAGAATGGTTCGCCAAGATCTTTGAAGAACAGGATGGGGAACCACTAATCCTGCCATATGACGTCCCGGCTAACGAATTCATGAACCTGGAAGGTGACAAGATATCCGGCAGCCGCAACTGGGCTGTATGGGGCTTGGACTTCCTCGACCGATACGATCCGGACACACTGCGCTATTACTTGACAGCCAATATGCCAGAGAGTAAAGATACCTTTTGGGATTGGCAAGATTTTCTCAACCGCAACAACAACGAATTAGTTGCCACCTGGGGCAATCTCGCCAACCGGGTGCTATCTTTTGCTTACAAGCATTGGGATGGTGAGGTACCAACTCCCGGTGAGCTGCGCCCGGCCGATCAGGAGATCATCAATACCGTAGAAGGTGGATTTCAAACCATAGCCGATCATATCGATGGGGTTCGCCTGCGGGCCGGCCTGATCGAGGCAATGCGTCTGGCAGCAGAAGTCAATAAGTACCTGGATCAAGCCGCTCCCTGGTTTGAGATCAAGTCGGATAAATCCGCAGCTGGCACATCAATTTACACCGCATTGAAAGCGATCGACTCGTTGAAGATTTTGCTTTCACCATTTCTACCTCACTCCAGCGAGCAGCTGCATACGTACCTTGGATATGAGGGACCATTGTTTGGTGAACAGTACACCGAGACAATTACAGATAATCTCGGGGACCATGAGGTCCTGCGTTACAATCCCGCTAACGCCAGCGGCACCTGGGAACCCAGCCAGCTACCTGCAGGGCAAAATTTGCGTAAACCGGCTCCTTTGTTCCGAAAATTAGAGGACGAAATTGTAGCAAGCGAGCGGGCACGTTTAGGTCAGGTTTAATCAATGAAAACACTACTCATTCTACGACATGCCAAATCGAGCTGGAAAAACCTTTCACTGGCCGACATTGACCGACCGCTAAACAAACGCGGAAAGAGGGATGCACCGCGGATGGGTGCTCTGCTGCTTGAAGAGGACCTGGTTCCCGATCTGATCATCTCGTCGCCGGCAGCCAGGGCCAGAAAAACAGCCAAAGCTGTCTCAAATAACAGCGGGTACGAGGGCAAGATTGAAATCCAGGCGGATTTCTATCCCGGTGATCCTGACTCTTTCATCGAGGCATTCTATTCAATCCCTGACAAATTCGATCGGGTGATGGTTGTGGCGCATAATCCTGGGTTGGAGGAGCTTTTATACGTCTTGACAGGGGAATCAGCCCGGATGCCGACCTCGGCCCTTGCTCAGGTGGCACTTCCGATCGAGCGGTGGCTGAATCTGGATGACGATACGCAAGGGAAGCTGGTCAACCTTTGGCTGGTAAAGGAATTAAATTAATTTTTCCCCTTTGAAAGCTCTCAAGAACGCTTTTTCAAAGTACTCCCAAATAAAACCAAGGCCATTCCAGCGAAAGCAAGACCGAAAACCGCGTACAGAAGGACATCAGAACCACCTTCATCATTCTCAGTAGACTCAACCGATTCAGTTGGTTCTTCCATTGTTGGGCTCACTTGAGGAGGAATATTCTGCGCAACCGCCACGGGAGATGGTGTACTCGTCGGGGGTCTCAAAGTTGGTGTCGGTAGTTGAGTCGGTGCTGAGGTGGTCTCAAACTCAATCTCCAGCTCGAGCGTATCTTGAGGATTCTCCGGTGTCTGGGCAGGTCGGATCAGGATTTGTTCACCGGGAAAGATCACAGTCTGCTCGTTGAACCCATTCAGAGTCATCAGATCGGCCAGGTTCACTTCGTACGAATTGGCAATGTTTTCTAAAAAATGGCCAGCTTGCACAATATGGATTATTGAACCATCTGTGCCAGGTGTCGCAGTGAGGATTGGTTGAACTGGAATTGCAGTCGGAGCAGGTGTGATCTGTACCGTATTTGGCGCTGGGGAATCTTGAGAATCTGAACCGGTCCCAGGAGAGCCGGAAATATATCCCACCACGATTGTGTAGTAAACCCAATCTCCAGCACGACCAACCCCTGCCCCAATATGGGTGAAATATGGTGAAATCATCGTTTCCAGGTGAAGCGCATCCTGCCACATCTCGTAAACCGCCATGCTTGTGGATAAGTTGACCCCCGCAGCCACATTTTCAGAGATGAATACTTTGGCTCCGCTACCATAACCAGCCGCAACTGCGCGATCACGAGGACTTGACCCACCGGGACCGGTATGCGTCCAGCTGCTAATTTGAGCCTGATAATCGCTCTGCTTTTGGGCGGCGGACATAAGCGCACTATTGCCTTTTAAAGCGGGCAAACCATATGCAGATCGCAAGCCATTGACCTCTGCGATTAGCTGTGAGGCGTCCCCAGCCTGGGCATGAGATGGTACCGGCAGAGCCAGTAATGCAGGCAAGAAAATAAAAATTGCCAGTATCAAGCGATAAATTCTGATCATAGGTTAAAAACCGGGGTCATATTTTATCCCAAACTCACGACGCTCAGCCAAGATTAGTAAAATCACATATTCAAGTGATCATGCACCCTATAAAAAGGATCACTTCCGGATGATTCCGGCATACTTCTCCTCCCCAAAAACTACCAATAAAAATTTAGTTATCTTCAGAAAGATATCGAATAGCGATTTCCAATGCTGATTGAGCTGCTTGTTGCTTGATACTCTCCCGGTCTCCGGAAAACAAAAATTTCTCAGCCCGATCGAATTCTGGGGTACCCAACCCAATCCAAACCGTACCCACGGGTTTCTCCTTGGTACCTCCTTCCGGACCCGCTATCCCACTCACAGATAATCCGATGTCTGCATTGAGCAAGGTTCTTATGCCCTTTGTCATTTCCTGGACAGTCTCCTTGCTCACTGCTCCAAATGAATCCAGAGTGGTTGATGTCACCCCTAAAATCTCTACTTTGACCTCATTGGCGTAGGCGATCACACCACCAATAAAGTATGAGGACGATCCAGGCACATTGGTGATTAAGTTGCCGATTAATCCACCAGTGCAGGATTCTGCTACTGCCAGGGATTGACCTGTCTCTTGCAGTAGCCTGCCAAGCTTGGCTTCCCTTGAATAAGACATGCAAGAATTATACCTGCCTAATAACCTATCATTTGTCACATAACCTCACCCTCATGTTAAAATAGGCGCACTTTATGGAAACCAGCGAACATATTCAATCAATCTTAGATTCGGCACCCACGAAAACAGGTTGCTATCTGATGAAGGATGTGGATGCCAAAGTGATCTATGTGGGTAAGGCGATCAATCTCCGCAGTCGCCTGCGTTCGTATTTCCATTCCAGTGCGATGGAGAATTTAAAAACTCGCCAGATGGTCCAACGCATCTCGGATATCGACTGGATCGTAGTAGGCTCGGAGCTTGAAGCCTTGATCCTGGAAATGAATCTGATCAAGAAATATCGCCCACACTTCAATGTACGCCTCAAGGATGATAAACGCTATCCTTATATCAAGGTGCATTGGGCAAAACCGTTCCCAAAACTGACCGTCACCAGGCGGATGGTCAATGATGGATCCAGGTATTTCGGCCCGTACACCAGCGTCTGGGCAGTTCACCAGACTTTGGATGTCCTGCGAAGGATATTCCCGTACTTGACCTGCGATAGAGAAATTACCGGAGAGGATACCCGGGCTTGTTTATACTATGATATCAAACTCTGTACCGCTCCCTGTATTGGAGTCATCAACCAGGAGGATTATCGCCAGGTGATTGATGATCTCTGTGGCTTCTTGTCCGGGCGTACAGAACCAATCGTATCCAGGCTGCAAGCCGAGATGGAAGCCGCTGCTAACGAACTTCAATTCGAACGTGCTGCCGCTCTGCGCGATCAAGTAAATGCAATCGAGAAAGTTGTTGAGAGGCAGAAAGTTGTCTCTACTGAGTACGTAGATTCCGACGTGATCGCCATGGCTCGTTCGAACGGCGAAGCCTGTGTCCAGGTCTTTTTCATCCGCAGCGGCAAACTCATTGGGCGCGAATACTTCCTCCTCCAAGGGGCCGAGGGATCCGCAGATGCCAACGTAATGACTGGTTTTATCAAGCAGTTCTATGACCAGGCATCGATGATTCCCTCCCAGGTGCTGCTGCCACACGAGATCGAAGAGGCCCATATCATCAAACAATGGTTGCGTTCTCGCCGGGAAGGGGAATCGGTGAAAATCCTCATCCCTCGTCGAGGGCAGAAGCGAGAATTAATCCAGCTGGCGGCTGAGAACGCTGCTGAAACTTTAAATGCCCTGCAAGCACGCTGGCAAGCGGAGAAACATCGCCAAACCGAGGCCTTAGCGGAGCTGCAGTCCGCGTTAGGTTTGTCGAGTCCCCCAAACAGAATTGAGTGTTATGACATCTCCAACACACAAGGTACATCTGCGGTTGGCAGCATGGTCGTTTTCGAACAAGGCGTCCCCAGCAAGAAGTACTACCGCCGGTTTAACATCCGCAGTGTTACTGGTCCGGATGATTTCGCCAGCATGGAAGAGGTGCTCCAACGGCGCTTCAACCGCTGGCAGGCTGCCCAGGAACTGCTCAAAGAACCCGGGAAAAAAGTAGACCAGTCATTCTCCCTGCTCCCCGACCTGTTGATCGTCGATGGCGGTAAGGGGCAACTCAGCAGAGCAGTTGCTGTTTTGGAGAAGTACAATTTATCAGATCGAGTGCCTGTTGCCGGTCTGGCCAAACAGAATGAAGAGCTATTTATTCCCGCCCAATCTGATCCGATCGTCCTGCCGAAAAGATCCCAGGGGTTGTTCCTCCTGCAGCGAGTACGGGATGAAGCCCATCGCTTTGCGATCACATCGCACCGCAAACAGCGTGCCAAGACCGGATTGGCATCCCGCTTGGATACAGTTGTCGGGATCGGTCCTGCGAAACGCAAAGCGCTGTTAGGAAAATTTGGTTCAATTCAGAACATCCAGGATGCGAGCATTGATGATCTTGCCTCAATTCCCGGTATTTCAGAAGACCTGGCGCACTCGATCAAAAATCAGCTTGAATAAACCATTCTTGAGGAAGGAAAATGGCAAAAAAGAATAAGAAGCAAAAAGAATTATCCGGTTACGAGAAAAGAAGGCTGCGCACTCAAAGGATCATTTTCATCGGGATAGGAGTTGTGATCATCCTCTCCATGGTGATCTCGCTGGTTGGCAATGTTTATTAATGCACTGATACAATGAAACCACAAGCCTGATGGGGAAATTACCTCTGATAGTGTTCCAAAATCGGTTGACATCTGTGCCTAACATAAGTGGGAATTTTTTGCTTCCCTGGAATTAATTCAACCTAATGTGAGGTCTAATTTATTTTCTATCGTTGATTAAAATTTTGAAATTCAGATAAATTGGGGTTAATTTCTCAGTTGATTCTTTAGTAATAATTTGGTAAAATAACAAAAATGTAAGGTTCTTTTAATCATTCGCTAATACCTCGTGGGGGAGACCACGATCCCCGCCCTTTAAATCGAACTTGATTAAATGAGCCTTCCCCGCTCATAAAGCCGAATATTCCAGGCGGAAATCCATTATCTATCAAACCGATTTATAACCAAAAATCACTCAAGAAAAGGAAGGGAGCCATGCGAACGTATAAACCCATCATTATCGCTTTCGCGCTGATCTTTATTTTTGTGTTCGTCTTAACGACCAGCGTGAATACAAGAGCCCAACAATTAAGCGCAGTAATTGACTTTGAGGGCATTCCCCCCGGCACGATTGTAGACGAGGTATATTCAGGATATGGTATCAGCGGAGATCCCCTCCCTGGTGTTGTATTCGTAAATGCCTTCAACCCTGATTTAGGTGATGTCAACGCGGCGATGATCTTCGATGCCCGGTGCCCACCAAGAAACATACCAGAGGATTGCTCCGGGAACGACGCAGATCTTTTCAATCCAGCATTTGGAAATACCCTCATCATCAGCGAAGATCTGGACACGACCGATCCAGACGACGCCGATGTCCCCGGGTCCATCATCACTTTTCTCTATTCTGAATTCGCTGACAGCCAGGGTGCATTCGTAGAAAGCATTGAAGTGCATGATATTGAGGAAGACCAGGGCGAATTGGAAAATGCCCTGATCACATTCTTCGGTACGGGTGGTACTCCATTGGGTATAAGAGACATTCCCCACACCGGTAACGGTGGTACAGCCACCGTACCAGTTGGAATCGATGGGGTGATTGCGATGGAGGTCGATCTGGCGGGCTCAGGAATGATCAATAATATCCGCTTTTCCGCCGAACCGACTGCCGTTGAATTGCTCTACTTCAAAGTCGATCGACCATTGAATGGTGAAGTCAACCTTAGCTGGGCAACTGCCGCAGAGATTGATAACCTCGGCTTTTATGTCTATCGCGGATCATCGATGGATATTGGAAAAGCTGAAAGAATTCATTTTGAACCTGCCGGTGGCGGTTCAGGAGGCCACACATACTCCTTCACCGATAATCCAGGAAGCGGTTCGTGGTGGTATTTCTTGTCTGATATCGACACCTTCGGCGTGGAGACGTTCCACCTGCCTGATACCCAGACTGCGATTTACAGCCACACGACCTTCTTGCCGCTCCTGGTCGGCAAAAAGTAATTTTGGTTCGCCGCTTACCTCTTCTGATAATACTCTTGGGTTCTATGATCGGCCCGCAAGCCTCCCTCGCTTCTCCCAGGGAACTGCCCGAATCTAGTCCTCGTGTCACGCCCCTTTCTGATGGTTTGATCGTGGAGTGGAACGCGCCATACCCGTTGATCAGCGAGGGGGCTGATGGGCAATCAGTGATCAAAATCCCAGGCTATATTAACACAAACCAGCCGGGAGCACCGAGAGTGCCATTCGCTTCCGTCCTCGTTGCGCTGCCTGACGGTGCCATCCCATCTGTCGAGGTGCAAACGGCGTCCGAATCCATTAAACAGCTAAATTCCCCATTGGAGCTGGGTAAGGTTCCAAACGGTGTGCAACTCGACTCCGATGGTCAAATCATTGGCGGAGCTTTTGCAAGTTCTGATTTTGAAGTCAGCGGATCGACGAAAGTCGTCCAGTTAGAACAAATAGGTGTAGTACGGGGTGCGCACCTAGCCCGATTAACCTTTTTCCCCGTCAGGGTTTCCGGCCAACAATTACTGGTGACGACGAACCTGAAGGTTAAGATCAATTTTGGAGCCCTACTCCAATCAAGGTTCACGAGGGATAACCCACTGCTGACCATGTTGGAATCCGCCGTGGTCAATCCACAACAGCTGCAGACAGCCCCAGTAAGATCCGGGGGCGCATCATTGAAATCTGCTGAACAGCTGACGAGCGATCAAACAGCTGCCATCGAAGTCTCGGCTAGAGGCATAACCGAGGTCTCGTATTCTGACCTGGCAGGGATCGGTTTCCCGGTGTCAACCAGCAATCCAAACCAGCTGCACCTCAACCGGGCTGGCAAGCCAATTGATTATCAATGGCTCGGTGATGGCGACACGATATTCGAGCAGAATGAAAGCCTGTTCTTTTTCGCTGATCCTCGCTTCAACCGCTGGACGTCTGCGGACACCTATTTTCTCTCAACGGAGAGTACCAATGGTTCCCGAATGGGGTCTCGATCAGCTGATGCCGGGATAACCGCTGGCACTCCCTGGGTAGAGAGGCTCTTCGAAGAAAACAAAATCTACACCCCTGAATGCTACTGTGCACCTATACCAGCCGGAAGAGACGGTGACCGCTGGGTTTGGGATCGGCTGCAAAAGCCTGACCCTGCTGTTGGCACATACAATTTCCAGCTAAAAGGTGTTGATCAAACCCAGACGGCAAAGATGTCAATCTGGTTGATCGGCTTCACCTCGCTTACCACAAATCCAGACCACCATGTCGAGATCAATCTCAACGGACACGATCTTGGTACCAAACAGTGGGATGGAAAGAACGCATACCAGGCAAATTTCTCTTTCTCTGGAAACTACCTGAATGAAGGCGAAAATACTCTCACCATTACCCTGCCAGATGTTGCGGGAATTGAGGTTAATGGTATCTGGTTGGATGCCTTCTCCGTGCGTCACGCCCATTCTGCCAACCTGGCAGCCAGCGAAACTTTGCTCTTTTCTGGCGAGAACTCACGCAAAGAATACACTTTCAGCGTGCCTTCTGGAACGGCCTTCGCAGCCTATGACGTCACTGATCCAGATAAGGCTGAGGTGTTAACTGGAATTCCTCAAGGGGCCACTTCAATCACCATATCCGATCCGCAGCCTTTTAAAAACCCAAACCATAATTACTGGATCGGAAGTGCAGCCCAGATTCAAGGTGCCGAAAACCTGCGGATGGTCAGTCCTTCCCTGCTTGAGCCGGGTTTCAATGGCGCTGATTACCTGATAATTTCTCCCGCAGAGTTCATCCCGTCCTTAGCACCCTTGATTGGATTGCATCAATCTAACGGTCTTGAGGTTGCAGTAGAAGACGTTCAGGCGATTTATGACTCTTACGGGGAGGGACGCCCTGAACCGGATGCGATCCGAGCCTTCCTGGAAGACGCATATTTCTCCTGGGATAAAAATCCGCTTTATGTTTTGCTAGTCGGTGACGGCACCCATGATCCCAGGGGTTATTTACCTTCATCATCAGAGACTTTGATCCCACCGTTTCTGGCTGATGTTGATCCGTGGGCAGGCGAGACAGCTGCTGATAACCGCTATGTGACCATTGACGGTGCGGATACCCTCCCAGATATGCTAATCGGCCGCCTGCCTGCGAATGATTCTCAAGAACTCGATACGATGATATCGAAAATTGTGCAATACGCAAACAAACCAGTGAGCCTCTGGCACCATCAAGCCGTTTTTGTTGCAGATGATACCGATCCAAGAAGCGGAGATTTTCCCAGCAAAACGGAAATTCTGATCCGACAGTTCCCTACTGATCCGTTTGCACCTGAAAGACTATACTACGATCCAAACCAGGCAACGCCAGAAGAATTTCGCACGAAGATTCAGCAAGCATGGGACGCTGGGAAGGCCATGATCATGTTCACTGGCCATTCATCGATCTACCAATGGGCACATGAAATTTTTCTTCACTCGGATGATGTACCAAATCTGAAAAATGGACAGAAGCTGCCAGTTGTTCTCGAGATGACCTGTTTTACTGGGTCTTTTCAGATTCCTGGCAACCCTACTCTGGATGAGGAATTACTCCGGCATCCAGGAGGTGGAGCGGTTGCTGTGTGGGGAGCAACGGGTCTTGGGGTTTCTACCGGACATCACTGGCTGGCAGAAGGCTTCATGAAAACAGTCTTCACTCACGGGATAAGCGATCTCGGCTCAGCAGCATTGGCTGGAAAATTGAACCTCACTTCGGTGGGAGTCAATCCCGATCTGGTCGATACATTTACCCTCCTGGGTGATCCTGCAACCAAACTCGAGCGTTCTTTTCAAAATTATATTCCAATCACAATAGATTAAATCACGGAGGTATTACCATGTCTAAAAAATTCCTACCCATTCTCATCATCACCACTTTCATTTTGTCTGCGGTGTTGTTGGCGCTGCCTCAAGGTGCTCTGGCTGCTCCACAGCTAGGTATCACCCCAACGCCTACTGATCCCCCGCCAACGACGGAGCCTCCACCAACAACGGAACCACCACCACCAACAACAGAACCACCTCCGCCAACAACGGAACCACCACCACCGACAACGGAACCACCACCACCGACAACAGAAGTTCCTGCAACCACCGAACCGCCTCCGGTTACGGATAGCCCTGCTAAACCAAAAAAGACCGAGGAGGTGGTGCTCCTGCCTGCGACCGGAGAATTCCCTATCGATTCGTCACAAGGGATGCAGTTGTTTTTTGCACTGATATTGATCCTTTCAATCGGATTAATCCTCATCCGTACCGTCAGGGGTGCAAAAATCAAGAAATAACACCTTGAGCTGAGAGGTATGCGTAATATTGGATTAATCTTCATCCTGGTTCTGATCGGGCTGTTAATATGGAAAGCTTCGGAACAGGAGCCTCCAGCCGAATCAACGCGGGTGGGCGCTGCAGCCACACACCCACAAACAGAACAAGCGGCTCCTATTTCTAAAGACATTGATTTGAATCCACTCGACATCCCGGTAGAGAAATCTCTGCTTCAGAATCAAGAACCAATCCAGGCGCCGCCAGAAGAATTCACCGACGACACTCCCAAGGTTGAAGAGAGTTCGGTTGACACTGAACGATCTATTTGGAAAGACGAGACTGGACAAAATCAAGTTTCCCAAGAAAGGGGATTTGAACGAATCATCATCCCATCGATTAAAGTTAATGCGAATGTTATCTCAAAACCCTACTCCGAACTGACATGGGATTTATCCAACCTCGAGCAAAATGTCGCTTCTCTGAAGGATGTACCTACCCAAACCACAGATAACAATCTCATCTTTGCGGGGCATGTTACTGTCTACGATGGGAGTCACGGACCATTCCGGTATCTATTCCGGCTGGTCCCAGGTGATAAGGTGATTCTTCAAGACGAAGAATCCGTTTATACCTATAGTGTGCGTGAGCAAATACTGGTTTACCCTGAGGAGAGTTCAGTGCTTAATGACACTCCTCAACTCCAGCTGACCCTGATAACGTGCACCACATGGGATGAAGAATCACTGAGCTACTTGCGCCGCAGGGTGATTTTCGCCGACCTTGAAAAAGTCGAATCAAAAGAGGTACTGCTGGAGGAAATGGACAAAAAGCGTTATTAATTGGTAACTACCTCAAAGAAACCGGTTCACGTGAACCGGTTTCTTTTTTATTAGGAAAAGAATAGTCAATAATTTAGGTGTGTTTTTCTACTATCTTGACTCTCTGGTACAGGTTATTGAAACCGAACTTGACCTAATCTTGAATTCATCATAGAATTCACTCACAATCAAATAATTTTACGGCTCGGGTACCTGTCCCCCCGGATGGGAAGGTTTAATGGCGAAGCCGGTTCAAGTCCGGCACTGTCCCGCAACTGTAAGTCAGCCAGAATAAATACCTTATTCAAACCTGACAAGTCAGGACGCCCGCCCAAGTCGTGATTTCCACCTCCTCGCGGATAGAGGGTGGGAACAGTTGGTTAATAAAGTCCCTACCCCTATCGCCGGCGATAGGGGTATTTGGTTATCAGGATTGAGTTGGTCAAAAGCAAATTTCAAAGGAGTTATTCATGACTGCATCACATAAAGCCACCATAACAAAGAAGCTCATCTTACTCGGTGTAACAATGTTGCTGATTACGGCTTGCTCACCAGCAACAATAGAAACGGAGACATTACCGACCTCGGTACCTGAACCAACGAGCACGCCTGAACCTGAACCCACCCAAGTAGAACCAACAGAAGCGGCAACGGAAACTCCCGTCCCTGAGCTGGAAGCAGAGCCGCTTATGTTCACCGATGATTTGGATCGGGAAATAACCTTGGAAAATCCGGCGCAAAAGATTGTTTCGATGGCTCCCTCCAACACGGAGATCTTGTTTGCAGTTGGTGCGGGGGAGCAGGTTATTGGAAGGGATGAATTTTCAGATTACCCGGAGGAGG
>JBFFEL010000069.1:0-19186 GCA_041558875.1 Anaerolineales bacterium | reverse complement strand
ATCAAGCACCACGTGATTTCTACCTGGTGACTACCCAAGGTAAAGGTTCCATGCCTGCCTGGCAGGGACGTCTATCGCAGGATGAACGTTGGTCCGTGATCGATTATGTGCGCACCTTCTCATATGATCCAACTCTACCTGGAGATGTTGTTACTGAACCGCTCCCAACGAGTACACCGGAAGAAATCGTTTGTGATCCAAAATATCTCGACCAAACTAATCCCTTTGATTGGAATGATACTGCCGCCAGCATCGCGGGTCAGGTGATATACGACCAGGCATGTGGCATGTGTCATGGCGTGGATGGTTCAGGCGCCATTCCGGGTTCACCGGATTATACCGATCCCGAGGTGGCAGAAAATCTGCGTTTGAATGGCGGCGAGAATTTATGCGTAGTTGCTGACGGGAGAGAAGCAATGCCCGGCTGGAAAGAGACTCTGACAGACGAGCAAATGTGGGAGGTGCTCACATATATTTATTCATTCGGAAAGTAGGATTCAATGATCTTTCAACCGTCGATTGTGGAAAGATAGGAAAACCAACTGGATCTACATCGCCCACGAGGATCGCAGCCTGGGAGTTCACAACCCGGCCTACACCAGGGATTTGCTCGACGCATCACTGGAAACATTAGGGTTGGGAAGACAGTAATAGTCCCTTCTGACGAAAATCTAGTTCGTCAAACACACATCATCACATAACTTCTGTGCAAGTTTCTATCATCAGCTTGCACAGTAGTTTTTTTATTAGTGTGTCCTTTTTCAAATCCAGGTTAACTAACCCGATGCGAACGAACAAATTGGAATTGCAACGGGCAGCTTCAATTGCCAGCTACACCTTTGAGTTTAATAACCCTAAAATGGTAACGAATAAGAAAAACGAGCGCGACGAAGAATAACCCTCCCGGACCGGATCGTATCAGTTTAACTGATATCACGCAATTTAGTTAAATGCTCTTCCTTCTTCTTCTGATGGATGAGAGGAGAGACACAATACATTTGTCACAGCGGGAAAAGTGACATATAATACTAATACTATATTCATAATTGGGTTATAAATCTTATGTAAAACTACCCATTTCGTACCTGACATCAGAGGGGGGTAGCGGGTAGTCATTTTCCCATTGAAAAACAGAAAGGAGGTTGCCTATCAGCTTATAGAAGAAAAAGATCGCCCCCAATATCATTGTAGAAAGTGTATCCGGATACACACAAGGAGAATGCTATGAAACATAAACATTTTTTGGTGGTACTCTTGCTGCTGGTAGCCATGGCTCTGGCTGCCTGCGCAGGCTCCCAAGGCGAGCAGGGCGAGCAAGGTCCTCCCGGTCCGCAGGGTGAGCAAGGCCCCCCAGGGCCTGAAGGCCCTCCAGGACCTGAGGGTCCGGCAGGCGCCGCCGGTGCTGCTGCCGAGATGGGCGACCTGACCTGCACGGAGTGCCACAACGACGGCACGGAGCTTGTTGGGAGGGCAACCGCCTGGGCTGATTCCATGCATGGAATGGGTGAAGCTTATGTGCGTGGGACCAGTGCCAGCTGCGCTGGTTGTCACTCCGGCGGCGGCTTCAGCGCCAGGGTGGCTGCAGGTTTGAACCCGGATGAGGTTGAAGCAGGGGATCCAAACCCCACCCGCCAGGACTGCCGTGCCTGCCACCAGATCCATGTGACTTACACAGGTGAAGACTGGGCATTGGAGACCGAAGATCCAGTGGAATTCTACGCTGTTGAAGGCGCGACCTATGATGGCGGCGATGGCAACCTGTGCGCCAACTGCCACCAGCCAAGGCGCGAGATTGCTGAGCCAGACGCCGATGGCAATATCGAAGTCAACAGCACACACTGGGGACCCCACCACGGTGGGCAGGGCTCCATGCTGCTTGGCGTGGCTGGCTCGCCTGATGTCGAAGGCAGCCCCAGCTCGCACGCCACAATGGTGGAAGATACTTGCGTTGCCTGTCACATGGGAGAGGAATATAACCACTCCTTCGAACCCCAGGTGGAGCGCTGCCAGGAATGCCACTCCGGCATGGAAAGCTTCGATGACACCGGCTTGCAGACCGAGGTCCAGGAGAAGCTTGACATATTGGAGGCGGAGCTGGTTGCCAGGGGCTGGCTTGATGAAGAAGGTCACCCAATTGTACAATTTGTCCCCGCTCCAGAAGCTTACGCCCTCTGGAACTGGATCTACATCGCCCACGAGGATGGCAGCCTGGGAGTCCACAACCCGGCTTACACCAGGGACTTGCTCGACGCATCACTGGAAACATTAGGGTTGGGAGGGCAGTAAAAGAGGCAATTGATTCTGGCGTTTTTTGCTATACCGCAATCAGGCCAAATTTCCTCGACATCAATTTACTGGATATCGGTGGTGATGTCTCCGGGAACATGAGACCGGCAGTAACACTGTAACCAACAACACTATCATCACCCACCGGATCAATAACCGGGCATGGTTAGAACTGCCCGGTTATTTCCATTTCACTCTTTGGAAACCGAATTCTCCTTTAATTGTAACTCTCTCATTCGATCCCTTTTTCTTTGAACTTGTATTTTAGGATGAATTGCTCGGAATGTTACACCAACAAATTCAGTCCTCTGCCAAAAAATGATTGGCATTGCAATTGGTTACACCAATTTCATCCACAAGGATTGGATCGAATCAGGTACACTCAAAACTAACATTCAACCTGTCCCAAAATCAATAATTCCTTTTTCATAGAGGATGAAAGTTACAATACATTCGTCATATCTTGAAATGTGACAAAATTCACTAATTTAATTCTCATACTTGGGATATAAATCATATGCAAAGTTACCCAATCTAAACCCGGCAACGAATGGGGGTTGCCGGGTGTTAGCTGCTATTGTTGAAGAACAGGAAGGAGGTTACTTATCAGTCAATAGAGGAAGGAACGCCCTACATCCTTTTGTCTATAGTGTATCCGGATACACTCAAGGAGAATGCAATGAAACACAAACACATCTTGGTTGGGCTCTTGTTGGTGGCAGCTGCCATGGCTCTGGCGGCCTGCGGCACCTCGAGTCCAACCGTAGAAGCCACAGCCTGTCCCGAGGCACCGCCCTGCCCGGACTGTCCGGAGCCGCCCCCGCCTCCCGAGGCACCGGAATGCCCCGAGCCGGTGGTAGCAGTGGTGCCCTTCGAGCAAGAGTGGGTCAACTCCCCCCACAACGATGCTGAGGCGGAGGCCTTCCGCCATTGGGATGAAGATGATCCTGCGGAGATACCTGAACAATGCGCCAAGTGCCACAGCACCCCAGGCCATTTGGACTTCCTGGGTGAAGACGGCAGCGAACCAGGTGTTGTTAATGCAGCCGCTCCCATTGGGACAACCGTGGAATGCGTCGCCTGCCATAATGACACGAACCTTGTCAAGGAAAATGTGGTCTTTCCCTCCGGTCTGGAACTGACCGGTTTAGGGGACCAGGCGCGCTGCATGGAGTGTCATCAGGGCCGCTCGTCCAAGTTCACAGTGGATGATGCTATTGCTGAGGCAGTCGGTGAAGATCTGGACACGGTCAGCGAAGACCTGGGCTTCATCAACATCCACTACTATGCTGCCGCGGCAACGCGCTACGGCACGGAAGTCAAGGGTGGCTATGAATTTGACGGCCTGGAATACGATCCGCGCTTTGACCACGTTGAAGGCTACCAGGCATGCATAAACTGCCACGATATGCACACCCTCGAACTTAAAGTTGATGAATGTGCTGTCTGCCACGAAGGTGTAGCCAGCGTGGAGGACGTGGAAATGATCCGCTTCGCCGGTTCGCTGAACGACTACGACGGCGACGGCGATGTCGAGGAACCGATCAAGGACGAGATCGCCGGTTTACGTGAGCTCCTCTATCAAAACATTCTGGCTTACGCGGATGAGGTGGCTGGCACACCCATCGTCTATGATTCTCACGCTTACCCGTACTTCTTCATCGACACCAATGCGGATGGCGAAGTAAGCGAGGATGAAGCAAGCTTTCCCAACCAGTACAACGCCTGGACCGGGCGTTTGCTGAAGGCAACTTACAACTATCAAGTATCCGTTAAGGATCCTGGACAATTCGCTCATGGAGGCAAGTACATCATCCAGCTGCTCTACGACTCGATCGCCGATCTGAACGACATGATCGCTGACCCGGTTGATATGAGCGTACTGCATCGAGAAGATCCCGGGCACTTCGCAGCTTCTGGTGAGCCCTGGCGCCACTGGGATGAGGATGGCGAAGTACCGGCCAGCTGTTCCAAGTGCCACTCGGCTGAAGGTCTGCCCACCTTTATCACCACTGGTGGGGATACCTACCCGCAGCCAATCGCCAGTGGCTTGAACTGCGCTTCCTGCCACGACGACCTGTCTGCCTTCACTCGCTACGTCTCTGAGGAAGTTGAATTCCCCAGCGGCGCGGTGGTGTCTTTTGAGGATACTGAAGCCAATCTGTGTATGAACTGCCACCAGGGCCGTCAATCAACTCCTGGTGTCAATGCGGCCATTGCTTCCGCTGGTGTAGGGGATGACGAAGTTTCCGAAAGCTTGTCGTTCAGCAACCCGCACTACTTCGCCGCCGGCGCTACGCTGTGGGGTACCGAAGTGCAGGGGGCTTACGAGTATGATGGCCAGTCTTACAATGGTCGTTTTATGCATGTCCCAGGATTCCAAGTCTGCATCGAGTGCCACGACACGCACCAACTGCGGCCCAAGGTTGAACAGTGCGGTACCTGTCACGGCATCTCCACTGAAGAAGAGCTTCACGATATACGTATGACCACAGTCGACTTCGACGGTGATGGCGACACCTCCACCGGTTTGGCTGTGGAAGTGATGAACATCAATGATGCTATCCTCGCAGCCATCACGACTTATGCGGCAGAAGTGGCTGGTACGCCGATCGTCTTCGATGGTCACTCCTACCCATACTGGTTTGTCGATACGAATGGCGATGGCGTGGCTGATCCAGAAGAAGCCCAATACGGTAACCGCTACAATACCTGGACTCCGCGCCTGCTGCGGGCGACATACAACTACACCTGGGCACTCAAGGATCCCGGCTCATATGCCCACAACGGGCTGTATATGCTCCAGGTCCTGTACGACACCCTCCAGGATATCGGTGGTGATGTCACTGGCATGATCCGCCCAGAAGTCACCCAGTAGAACTAGCTAAAGTAGTTGATAGCACAAAAGAACCAGGTGCCCAAACGGGCGCCTGGTTTTCAATTTTCAACAGTAGTAGTATAACCCTTTCACCACTCACAAGGAATCAGCAATCCCCATCAAAAACTTGAAATATTCCTTCACCGCTCCCAGGGGATTTGTAATCCCCGTCATTTCAAATCGAATTCACTCTTAACTAGTCAGAAAGACGATCTTTCAAAAACCAGTCCGCAGGATTGCAAATCCCCGCATAATCGGGACTAAAGCCTGCTTGAGCATGAATACCCCTTCCCCTTGGAAAGGGGAAGGACAGAGGATGGGATTGTAAAAAATCCGAGTTTCTCGTTGAAACTCGGATTTTCGATCATTCAGTCCTCAATCTCGTCCCACAGGCGCGACAGAAACGGTCCCCCGGTCCAGCCCGTTTCCCACATTGGTGGCAGTAAACCGCGCTGCCCATTGTTATCTCACTCTCATCCTGTCCAGTGGCCCTCCTACGGCGGCGCTTTTTCGGCTCAGGCTCCTGCCTACCCGAGCGCCAATACCAGTAGCCACCTCCGCCAATCAAAACCACCCCCAGCCCGATCAGCAACCAAACCCACCACTGGCCCAAATTCAGCAGGCTGCCATTTCCAGGTGTGATCGTTGCACTGGGTTGGATGCGGAAATTCTCCACGCTTAATGCGTCGGATTCCTTTTGATAGCTCAAGAAGATATCAAACACCGATCCCTGATCCAGCGCCCCCACATCAATGATGTTATAGGTGAAACCGTTAGAATCTTGGACAAGCCTGCCCTGGGTGGGTGTCACAGAAACGTCAGTTGCCCCCAGCGGGTGTTGGACTTGAAGCGACAGCGCATCTATTGCGTAATCCCCAGGCCAGGTGAAATCATAACTGCCTTGTGCACCATCTTTTTCCAGCCTGGGATCGTAATACTCAAACTGGATCGCCGGGGTAGTGGCGATAAAAGATACATCCAACCAATCCCCCATCACCTGGGTATCGTAAACCACATCGGCTACCGATCTGGCGTCAGGTCCTACGGCAACTACTGCTGGCGAGCCCGCCTGCACCGGCATGCGGAACGTGATCTCGGTGGGCAAAATCACCTCTGGTGAAAGCATTGCCTTATAGATCACCAGCATACTTGGTTGGTCGTATTCCGGCCAAAGGTCGATAACTAATGATTCGAGACTGGGAGACTCTTGTGCTTTTGTTGCAGGTACGAAAATAAATAAGGTTAACAGGGTAATAAGAACAATTTTCTTTAACAAGTGTCGTTCTCCGTCCAATGTTTAATTGATGTCGAATCTTACCATGCCAGGTTCGGCGGTGACCGATTCGAGCCCAACTACTAATATTAAATTAAGCAAAATCCTGATCTGGGGGTGAGCCTATCCAATCGCGTATCTTAACTGTTTGGCGATTTCTCCAAATTCAACCGAATAACGCATGCCATCTTCTCTCGGACGCGGCAGGTCAACCGGCATATCCAGGCGGATCTTTCCCGGACGGGGACTGAGCACCAGCACCCGGTCTGCCAGAAAGACTGCTTCTGGGATGGCGTGGGTGACCATAAGTACTGTTTTCCGGCGCGCCTGCCAAATCCGCAGCAGCTCGCTGCCCATCCTTTCGCGCGTCAACGCATCCAGTGCCCCAAAAGGCTCATCCAGCAGCAGAATGCGGGGATCATAAACCAGCGCGCGGGCAATGGCCACTCTCTGCTCCATGCCTCCCGACAAATCCCTGGGCAGTGAATCCTCGAAACCTTCCAGGCCGACCAGATTGACCAGCTCCTGGGCGTCCTCTTCGGCTTTCGATTTGGGAATGTTCTGCAGTTCCAACGGCAGGGTGATATTTTCCCGCACTGTTCGCCAGGGCATTAAGTTCGCTTTCTGGAAGACAAACCCGATCTCCCGGCGCGGTCCAGCCAGGCCGCGACCCTGATAGATGACATCCCCCGAGGTGGGAGTCAATAATCCAGCCAATAAGCGCAGCAAGGTGCTCTTCCCGCTGCCAGAAGGTCCCAGGATGCAGACAAAATCTTCTGGGTTCACCGAAAACGAGATGTCAGTCAGCACATGCAATCCCTGGTCCCCATCCGCAAAAGTCAGGCTGAGGTCTTTGACGACCAGCTCCGGCCCATTGCTGCGAGGTTCGGTTGAGATATCGGTGCCTAAGGCTAATTCGCTATTCGATAAATTCATTCGTATAAGCCTGCTTCAAGTCAAGTGGTTGGGAGAGCAGTCCCATGTCGAGTAAAATCTCCTGCATATTCTCCCAGGCTTCGGGAGCCGTGTACCCCAACCGATCTGCTTTCCAAAAAGCGATCGAGGCCTCCAGCACCTTCCTCTGGATCGTCTGGTCGGCTTGCTCCAGGTTTTCGACATACTTCTTGCTGATCTCGAAAGCCTCATCCGGGTCAGCAAGCGTATCTGCCAGCCCACGTAATGTCGCCTGGTTCATCCTTCTCACCAGGTCTGGGTTATCCGCGATGGTCGCTTCATTCGTGATCAGCCCATTGGAGGCCAGCTGGACGAAATCTGCCACCTGAATCAGGTCGATATCGTAACCCAGAGCTTCCAATTGGATCGGTTCGTTATTGGCATAAACCACCACCGCCTGTTCCTGATCCGTGGCCAGCGCCTCCACCTGGTTGAAACCAATCGAATCCAGGGTGACGTCGTCCTCTTCCAGCCCGACTTCATTGAGCAGCGCCCGCAGACCAATATAGTTTGCACCGAACAATCCTGGCAATCCAATTTGTTTCCCCGCAAGATCTGCCGGGAATTGGATGCCCTGTTCAGCTTTGGCAACCACCCCAACCGGATAATCCTGCCACCATCCCAAGACATAAACTACCGGCAGTTCCTGTGCCCGGGCCAAGAGCACCTGTTCACCTGAAACCAGTGCGAACTGCAGATCTTCCGCCCCGACCAGAGCAACTCCGTCAGTCTCAAAACTGTAATCAAACTCGATCTCGATGCCGTTATCACGGTAGTATCCCTTATCAACTGCCACGTAGAACGGTGCGTACTGCACATTAGGGATAAACCCCATCGGCAAGCGAATGTGATCAACCTCCTGCAGAGGTGTGTTTGGAGCTTCGGTTGATTCGCCCTGGGAGGTGCTGCAGGCAGTAAACAGGAATATGGGCAACAATATTCCAGCCCACGCCCAGCCACGAATCCAGTGTTGAGTTTTGTTACTTTTATTGCTCTTCATTGCAAAACGAAAATCTCCTATCATCGAGACAAATTATCGAGAACTATCAGAGCGCTGCTGCCAGGAAAGCAGGCGCATCTCCACCAGCACGACCAGCCCATACAGCGCCAAAGCCATCCCTACCAGGGTAAAGATGGCTACAAATACCAGGGCGGTATCGTACTGGCCGCGGCCAACGTTGATCAAGAAGCCCAGGCCGCGGTCCGCACCAACGAATTCACCAACCACAGCGCCGATCACGGCCAGAGTCGCACCTATGCGCAACCCTCCCAGGAAGACCGGCAGTGCGGAGGGCACCTCCAGGTATTTGAAGGTTTGCCATCCGGTGGCTTGCAGCGAGCGCATCAAGTCGCGCAGCTCGTCCGGCACCGATCTCAACCCGACGATGGTATTGATCAAGACCGGGAAGAAAACGATCAACGCGCAGATCAGTACTTTGGAGATCAACCCGGGACCAAACCAGATCACCAGGAGCGGGGCAATAGCGACGACGGGGATTGATTGGCTGGCGACGATATAGGGTGCCAGAAATCGTTCGAAGGTCTCTGATTTTGCCAGCAGGTAACCTAACGTCGAAGCCGCTGTCACCCCCAAAGTCAATCCAGCCAGCACCTCGCTTAACGTCACCGCGACGTGGTAAGCCAGGCGCCCTTCCAGCAAGGCGCTGGTAAACCGTGACCAAACCAGGGAAGGTGAAGGCAGGATAAAGGCTGGAAAGCCGCCATACAGGGAAATCAGATGCCAGGCAAGGATCGCCAGGCCAGCCGAGACCGGCACCAGGTAAACGCCGCGGCTCCACAGCCATTGGTGAGAGGTGCGTGCAGTTTTGCGCGAGTTGGTCAAATCCATTTTTTTCACGGGGATATAAAAATACCCCGGCATTTGTCGGGGCAGGGGGCATGATTCCAGGCAGGCTACCAGGTCAATAAAAGCAAATCCCGAAAACTACATAGTTTTCGGGGCACAGGACATGATAAACCGGGCCTGATCAGGCCAGTCTTGTCAAACCTTCTTTCATCCGGACTATACCGTCGGCCCCGGAGTTTCACCGGATCATGCGCTGGTCAGTAGATCTTGACCTCGCTCGTGGGCTTTACCACCGGTCGGGACTTACCTCACAAATTCAACAATCCAATTTGTGCGTTCACCCTGCCCCGAAGGTTTTATTCATTTGCAGTAATTATATCTTGAGGGGTGTAAAAAATCAATTAATTCTAGCGGGAGACCAGCAACAAAATGATCAGCAAAATGGCCGGTATGCCTAAACCAGCCAGCAGATTCACCCATCTGTTTTCTCTGCGGGTCAGGGCTGCCCCGGCCCGTTCGAACATATCCACGCTGACCACCGCTGCGCCAATCGCTGCTCCCCACAACAGTGCTGAAAACATGCTGAATCGCTCCTGCAGGACAGGAAATAATGTCATGAGCGCCCATGCCACAGCCGCGCCCCCAAAAACACCGACCCACTGCCTGCCCCACTTTTTATTATCTCGATTGAAGGATGACATTTTACGAATTTGATAACTTCTAATTCAGATTAGGAATATCCCATTGACATCCATTTCGATTCGTGTGATACTTACCGCACATAGGTGGAATGACCACCATCACCTTGCTATCCCACCGACAAGGAGGTGATGCCGATGTATGATAGTACCAAACTTAGCGCTGCGGCATCCCTCCTCCTTCGTGGATAAGGAAGCCGCAGCGCGCCGGGAAGCCATCATTACCTGATGGCTTCCTGTGTTTTTTTAATAAGTGTAGAATCCCCTGCCACTTTTTCTGCCTAAATAACCAGCATCCACCATCTTGCGCAGCAGCGGTGCTGGGCGGTATTTGTCATCTCCCAGGTCGCGCTGCAGCACCTCCATAACAAACAGCACTACATCCAACCCAATCAGGTCGCACAAGGCCAGCGGCCCCATTGGGTGGTTCATGCCCAGCTTCATCACCTCATCAATCGCCTCAGCCGTACCCACACCCTCCTGCAAGGCGAAGATGGCCTCATTGATCATCGGGCACAAAACCCGGTTGGAGATAAAACCCGGGGAGTCATTGGCTTCTACCGGTTCCTTGCCCATCTTCCTGGCCAGGTCAACAGTCAATTCTGTCGTCTGGTCCGAAGTGGCAAGGCCTCGAATGATCTCCACCAGCCGCATCAAGGGCACTGGATTGAAGAAATGCATCCCAATCACTTTATTCGCTCGTTCCGTGGCCGCAGCGATCTTGGTTAAACTGATCGAAGAGGTGTTCGAAGCTAGGATCACCTCTGGACGGGCGAGCTGGTCAAGTTCAGTAAAAATATTTAACTTCAATTCTGGGTTTTCGGTCGCCGCTTCGATCACAAAATCGGCCTGCGGTACAGCTGTAAAACTTTCTGCATAAGTGATCTGCGCGGCATCAGCAGCCTGCTGCTCGTTCAGCACACCCTTACCGACCAGCTTTGCAACCGACTTAGTGATTGCCGTCTCGGCCCGTTCCAGCTGTTCCGGAACCACATCCATGACAGTCACCTGGTAGCCTGAAACGGCAGCTATCTGGGCGACACCGCTCCCCATAGTCCCCGCCCCAACCACGAAAATATGCTTAATCTCCACCTGAGCCCTCCTCTATCCAGATCATTCTCGAAGAAAAATATGTGATCAAGCCGGCTCCAACTCGATTGCCATCGCCACCGCTTCAGCCCCTCCCAGGCACAGGGTGGCAATTCCGCGCTTCAAACCTCGATCCTTCAGGGCATAAATCAAAGTGACCAGGATGCGGGCTCCGCTGGCGCCAATTGGGTGCCCCAGGGCGATCCCGCCGCCATTGATGTTTACTTTCTTCCAATCCCAACCCAAATCAGCCAGGGCATAGCCATTCGCCAGCACCTGGGCTGCGAAGGCTTCGTTGAGCTCAACTAGATCGACATCTGCCAGCTGCCAGTCGATCTTCTCCAGCAGCTGTGGAATGGCGCGTGAAGGGGCATCAAACAGATATTTAGGTTGCACTGCGACCTGGTGGTAACCCACCACGCGCGCCAGTGGTTTTACCCCCATTTGGTCAGCTTTTGTCCGGCTGGCGACCACCACAGCTGACGCGCCGTCATTCAAGCCCGGCGCGTTGCCGGCTGTCACTTTGCCATCTTTCTGGAAGACCGGCTTTAACATGTTGAGCGCTTCCAGGGAGGTATCCCGGCGGAAGGTCTCATCTCCATCAAAAATAGTCACTTTCCCTTTTCGGCCAATTGTTTCGACCGGCTCGATCTCGGCCTTAAATTTCCCATTGTCATGAGCCGCAGTTGCTTTACGGTGGCTGCTCAAGGCCAATTCATCCATTGCTTCTCGAGAAACCTCATACTCTTGGGCGATGAATTCGGCTGCATCCCCCATCCCCCAATCCTCGAATGGATCCCATAACCCATCCTGCAGCAACGCATCTGTCAGCTGGGCATGCCCGTAGCGCAGTTCCCCCGTCCGTCCTGGTACCAGGAACGGCGCCCGGCTCATGTTCTCCATACCACCAGCCACGTAAAGATGACCATCCCCGGCCTTGACTGCTTGAGCCGCATGCATGACTGTCTTGAGCCCCGACCCGCACACCTTGTTGATCGTTGTTGCGCCGACGCTTTCTGGTAATCCGGCGAAGATCGCCGCCTGGCGAGCTGGGTTTTGACCCAGACCTGCCGAGACAACATTGCCCATCAGGACTTCATCGAAATCGGAATGTTCATTTACCCCGGCTCGTTCAACAGCCGCCTTTACAGCCACTGCACCCAGGCGCGGGGCGGGGATACTGCTCAATGAACCCAGAAAGCGACCGGTTGGTGTCCGGGCAGCGCTAAGAATTACAGCTTCCTGATCTTGATTAGGCATACTGATTCTCCTATCTATTTATGCATTTTTCAGGGATTGTGGATGTTGGAATATTCATTCCCAGGCCTTTTTCAGCCTCTGATATGTTTCTTCCAGCGTTTCAGGGAGCACACGTGTTTCCCCCAGGGAAGACATGAAATTCGTATCTCCTGTCCAGCGCGGGACGACATGCAAATGGACATGCTCAATGATTCCAGCACCAGCTGCTTCACCGACGTTTATACCCATATTGAAGCCTTGAGCATTGTATTCCTTACCCAGTATCGACATAATGCGAGCGGCCAGCTCCATCAGTTCGGCTCGCGCCTCCGCTCCCAGGCCTTCCAAAGAGGCATCGTGCTTATACGGCACGACCATCAGGTGCCCGCTGGTATATGGATAGCGGTTTAATATCACAAACGATTCCTGCCCACGATAAAGGATCAAATTATCAGGGCCATCAGTCATGCCCAAAGCTTCGCAGAACACGCATCTTTCTTCTTCTTTGTGTTTTTGAATGTATGTCATGCGCCAGGGGGACCAGAGATATTTCATTGGATAAGTGATAGCCGGAATTCTCAACAACCCTTTTGGGGAAAGCTCCCATATGGGACCCTCTTAATTTTAGCAGAAAACAACACCTCAAGGAATAGTTGACAATGCTTCTGCGAAGGGGTATCCTCATACTCACATTTCACCCATATATTCCGATAAATGATGCAAATGCCGATGTTCCAACCCCCTACCTGGTCGGTCACCGATCTAACGCGATTCCTGCGTGATTTGCTCGAAGCTGAAGAGGAATTACAGGATTTGTGGGTTGAAGGGGAGGTATCCAATTTATCCCGTCCAGCTTCAGGGCACCTTTACTTCACCTTAAAGGACAGAAATGCTTCCTTGCGCTGTGTGATGTGGCGCAATGCGGTCTTGCAGCAGACCCATATACCCAGAAATGGAGAGGCGATTGAGGTCCACGGCAGCATCAGCATTTATGAAGCCGGGGGGAATTATCAGCTGTATGGGGATCTGATCCGCCCTGCTGGAGAGGGGGCGCTTTACCAGGAATTTCTGCGGTTGAAAGCACAGTTAGAGGCCGAAGGGTTATTTGACCCACAGCGTAAGCAGCCAATCCCCAGTTGGCCGCGCACGATCGGCATCGTCACTTCACCCACTGGAGCAGCGCTGCAGGATATGCTCGACACGATCCGGCGCCGTTTCCCACCCCTGCAAATCGTCCTTTCTCCAACCCCGGTCCAGGGCGCTCAGGCTCCACAGGGGATTTTATCCGCCCTGGGTGATTTAATCAGCCTGGTTAACCCGGATGTGATCCTGCTGGCGCGCGGCGGCGGATCGCTTGAAGATTTAATGGCGTTTAACGATGAGCAGGTGGCCCGCGCCATCGCCAACTCACCCGTGCCGATCATCACTGGCATCGGTCATGAAACTGACTTCACCATCGCCGACTTTGCGGCTGATTTGCGCGCCCCCACACCAACCGCCGCAGCAGAACTTGCCACACCCAACCAGGTTGACCTGCGCCTGTCCCTTGGTGATTTAATCGGTTACCTCAACCAGTTAACCCAAAATTACCTGTATACACAGCACAGGCAGCTCGAAGTCCAGCAGAATCTTTTAGGTATGCGTACACCTGAAGCACAGATTCGCCATGGCTTGCAGCGCTTAGACGAACTTACTTCCCGTCTGGCGAGGTCGCTGATTCATACTATTGAGATCAACAAGACCCATCTGGACGGATTGGAACTGCGTCTCAATGCGTTGAGCCCACAGGCGGTGCTTGAGCGCGGCTACGCGATCGTTACCCAGACAGGCGGAGACCTGGTTCGCTCCACCAGCCAGGTTCAACCCGAGGATGATTTACAGGTTCAGGTCAGCGATGGGCAGTTTGATGTGCGCGTAAAGGAATCCAGCAGTGAGTGATATTAATATGCCTGCTCCGGTGGAACTAACCGTCCAATGTGCCTATTGTGCCGGGATGGTGCCTGGGGATGAAGTTGAATGCCCGCGTTGTGGCGCCCCGCTTGAGGCCAAGTCCCTGATTAGTGGAGTCGAAGACGAAACCTTGGAGGATTTCCTTGAGCGGTGCCACGAAAGATTGATCAAGGCTGGCACCTCAGGTGCTGAACTGGCTTTTGGGGTCGGATGCACCTTAGAAGTAATAGTCGTTGGGCTTATCATGCTGATCATCTTCTTGGCATTTACCAGGACCTGGACGGTGTTAGCCGTGATCCTCTTCATTTTAACCATGATATCGGTATTGATCTCCTCCATACTTGCCATCCGCGCCAGAGAAGCCGCTACTCGATCAACTTATGAGCGGGAAGTAAAACCTGAGATCGAGGGCTTCATCAAGTACCAAGGGTTGAGTGAAGCTGAATTCAGAGCCCAGGCTGCTGAAATCCTCCCTGAAGATTCCCCCATACTCCAGTATAGTTCTGGGAGAAATAACCAACCTTAAAATTTCAATGGAGTAAAGCATGAACCCGCCAAAAGAATCATCTGGAAAACCCACTGCCATCGAGAAACTGACCTACGAGCAGGCGCTCAATGAGCTGGAGGGGATAATTCAGGATCTGGAATCAGATGAGCACACCTTAGAGCAGACACTGGCCATGTATGAAAGGGGTCAGGCGCTTGCCCGGCACTGCGCCAAGCTGCTAGAAGAGGCTGAGCTTAAGGTCCAAGAACTCTCCGGCGATACTTTGGTGGATTTTGATACCTCGTGAATCCCAGCTGATGAACAAGTACAGTACCAGTATTAATCGCAGTTTTCTACCCGGCTTTTCCCCGCATATACTGGCCAACCGTGTTCAGCATCCCCCGCGCCTCTTTAACCCCCATCACTAACACCATCACGCCATAAACGCCCGCACCAAGTGCAACCCCTCCGATCACAACCAGCCAGACTGGTTGTGTGAACATCTGGTTCATCCAGGCCACGAGTGCCAACGTCATCACAAAAGTCGCCAGCGCTGCCTGGCCAAACCCGATCATCACTTTCCGTCCTTCCAGTCCATTCAATCGGCCGCGCATCATATACAGCAGGGCGATCATCTCCAGCATCGTCGCCAATGAATTCGCCAGAGCCAATCCCCCATGAGGCATCCAACCCAGCCGGAAAAAGACTGCGCTAAAGAGAATTGAAAAGACGACATTTAAACTCATTGCCGCCACACCAATGATGACTGGCGTTTTGGTATCGTGCATAGCGTAAAACGCGCGCACCATGATCTCGACCACGGAATGTCCCACCAGACCAACCGCATACCAGAGCAGCGCCCAGGCGACCAATTGGGTCGATAGCTCGGTGAATTCACCCCGTTGGTAGAGCAGCTCGATCAACGGCTGTCGCAGGATAATCAAGCCCAACGTGGCCGGAATGGAGAGCAGCATCACGCTGCGCAAAGTGGAAGCCAGGGAAGAACGCATCTCATCCAGCTTGTTTTCAGCAAATTGGGCTGAGAAGGTCGGCAGGGCGGCGATGGCAATCGACTGGGCGATCAGGGCTTGCGGCATCAGCATCAAGGTAAACGCAAAATATACTGCCGTAGCGCTGCCCTGTGATATCCGTGAGGCCAGCGAGATATTGACCCAGAAATTTAGCTGCACAAACGCCAGCCCGATCAGCCGCGGCACCATCAGCCGCCCGACTTCCCTGACCGCTTGTAATTTCAAACCCAAAATAGGAAAATACTGGCCTCCCAGGCGCAGCAAGGCCGGCAGCTGGATCAACAGGTATAGTACTGAACCGATCAGCACCCCCCAGGCCAGGCCGAAAATGCCCAAGCGGTCTGAGAGCACCAGCACGCCGAAGATCATTCCCAACTGGTACATCGCCGGTGCCAGCGCGGGCAAGAAGAATATTTGCTTGGAATTTAGTATCCCAATCGCCAACCCGCTAAGCCCGAAAAGCACTGCCGATGGCAGCATCAGGCGCATCAAGTCAACCGCTAACGCCTCTTGAGCAGGATCGGCTGCAAATCCTGGCGCCAGGATATAGCGCACGATCAGGGGCGCTAAAATGGCCGCCAGGATGGCTGCTACAGTCAAGATCAACAGGATCAGGTTAGCGATGGCCGAAGCCAGTTTCCAGGCTCCCCGCTGATCATCCTTAACCAGCAAGCTGGTAAAAGTGGGGATGAAGGCTGAGGCCAGCGCGCCCCCAGCTACCAGGGTGAACAGGGTCTCGGAAACCCGGTTGGCAGCGATGAATGCGTCCATATCCCCGCTTGTACCAAACGCGTTCAGCACGATCACCTGGCGAGCCAGACCAACAACATTGTTCAAGACAAATGCTGCCATCACCAACCCGGCAGCCCTGGCGATCTGCCGATTTGCCATCCTTTGAGAGGTATCCACTGCTGAAATTATATCAACCCTGCCATGCCTAGGGCATTGAGAGGGACTTTCATTGATGCCCCATCGATCCACATTGAATTGGATAAGTTACAATCAGATCACAATCAAATTGCCCAATAGTCATAACAATGTCATTGCGAAGGAGCGCCGCGACTGAAGCCATCTCCCTGATTGTATGCATTTCAACACATTGAATGTTTCAGGGATTCATATACTTTATAAGCAGGAAAACAGGAGCTCAAAAAATGAACGTAGAATATATCATCGTCTTGATCACCTGCCCAAATAACGAAGTTAGTGAGGAAGTTGCCAGTGCTTTACTCAACCAGAAACTGGCCGCCTGTGTCAACATGATGAAGCCAGTCACCTCGCTGTACACCTGGGAAGGGGAGATCAATCGCGATGAAGAAATGCTGCTGATCGTCAAAAGTAGAGCTGACTTGTTTGAAAAAGATTTGATCCCCACAGTAAAAGCTGTTCACCCCTATGATGTGCCTGAGATTATCGCCTTACCAATTATCATGGGATCAGAAGATTATCTGGGCTGGATAAAAGATGTGACCCGACCGGATTAATTTGTTCTTGGCGGAAAACTCGCTCAAGCCGCCCCAATCTGATAATGTCCTTCAGTTGAACGAACGAAGAAAATCCACTCTGTTCCGCTGAGTCCCATCAAATTATTCGTAACGTAAAGCTTCCACCGGTTCAAGGTTCGCCGCCCGGTTTGCAGGATAAATTCCGAAGAAGAGCCCGACCGCGGTCGAGAATAACGTTGCCAATAAGATAGTATCAATCCCGATCGCCGGCACGATCGGCGTATCACTGGCCGCCGCGATCTGTCCTACAACCAACGATATCGCCCAACCTAAGGCGATCCCGATCAATCCCCCAAACAGGCTCAGTACGGAAGACTCGGTCAAGAACTGGACCAGGATATCCAATTTTCGAGCACCCAGGGCTTTACGCAGGCCGATCTCGCGCGTCCTTTCTGTGACCGAGACCAGCATAATGTTCATGATTCCGATCCCACCGACCAGCAGGGAAATCGCTGCGATGCCGCCTAAAAAGATGGTTAGCACGCCAGTAATCGTCGCAGCAGTGGTCAGGAAATCCTGCTGGGTGAGGATCGTAAAATCATCCGCGCCGATTTCTGTCCTGTGTCGCGAGCGCAGAATCTGTGCTATTTCTTGACTGGCGTCAGGCACAGCTTCTGCACTTACCGCCTGGACCATTAACATGTCCACCGCGTCAGGTATCGAGCGCCGCAGCAGGCGAGTTTGGGCAGTCGATATTGGTACTAGGGCGATATCGTCTTCATTATTGAAGGAAGATCCACCGCGTTCTTCGAGAATACCGATCACCCGGAATGGCTGACCTTCGATGCGCACAGTTTCACCCACCAATCCCGAAGTGCGCCCGAAAAGCTTGTCCGCAGTGTCAATACCCAGCAAAACGACCGAAGCTCTCCCCAGGATATTTGCTTCGCTGATATATTCCCCTTCCGTGACGGTTCGATTGCGGACCGTGTCGAAGTCCGAGGTGACTCCTTGAATCACGGTATTAGCAGTTTCCCCGCCAAATGATAAGGCCACCTGTCCCTGCATCACGGGAGCTACCGCGGCTACTGAGGGTGCCTGGAAGGGATCGCCGATAGCTTCCGCATCGCCAAAGGTGATCGGCTTTACAACCCTGGCTTCTTCTGAACCACCGCTGAATACAAAAATCAGGTTGGTACCAATGCCTTGAATTGAACCGGTGATCGTGTTCTCAGCCCCCCGGCCAATAGAAATCATGGCAATTACTGCCGCGACTCCAATGACGATCCCCAGCACGGTCAATCCAGACCGCATCTTGTTTGCGGATAAGCTCTGCAGCGCTTCCCAAAATGATTGAACCAGATTCATTCACCTTCCTCCACCACCACACCATCCCTGATGTGGATAACTCGCTGGGTTTGTTCAGCAATCTCCGGATCGTGGGTGACAATGACGAGCGTCGTCTTGCGATCCTGGTTTAGTTTAATCAATATCTGCATAATCTCATCGCCAGATGTGGTATCTAAATTTCCGGTAGGCTCATCAGCCAGGATGATGGCCGGATCATTGACCAGCGCCCGGGCGATTGCCACCCGCTGCTGCTGGCCTCCCGAGAGTTCGTTCGGCCGGTGACGGATGCGGTCCCCCAATCCTACCGCCTCAAGCGCTTCAGTGGCTCGTGCCCTGCGACCCCGCCCTGAGCCAGAATATCTCATCGGAAGTTCCACATTTGCCAGGGCAGTCGCCCGGGGTAACAGGTTGAACGTCTGAAAAATAAAACCAACTTTCCGGTTGCGGATCGAGGCCAGCTGATCATCAGTCAACTCTGAAACCCGCTCTCCATCAAGGATATAATCCCCTGAAGTCGGCCGGTCCAGACAACCAACAATGTTCATCAAGGTCGATTTCCCGGATCCAGACGGCCCCATGATGGAGACTACCTCACCGCGTTCGATCCTCACTGAGAGTCCACGCAGGGCATGCACCTCTACCTCTCCCATCTGGTAGATTTTCGTCAGATCTTCCGCTTCGATGACCCAATCACTCATT
>JBFFEL010000068.1:0-19256 GCA_041558875.1 Anaerolineales bacterium | reverse complement strand
GTCCAAATGGATCCAGCCGTGAAGGCAAAAATTGATGAAATTTGGGACGATCTTGGCATATAATTGGGACCAAATCGCTCTAGTTCTGATTGGTTTAAAGCCCCCAAGGGAGAATAGATTAATGATTAAGAGACGATTATCGTTATCGATAAGAATGTTTGTGATGGCACTATTTATCATTATCGCGGCCTGCAGTCCACAAACCCAATCATCTGAACCGGTAAAACTGCGCATCGCAGTGCTTCCAATCCTGGATGCGCTTCCAATGTATGTGGCTCAAGCCAATAACTATTTTGAATCACAGGGTGTTGAAGTGGAATTTATCCCAGTGAGCTCTGCTGCTGAACGCGACCAGGTGATGGCAGCCGGCCAAGCGGATGGCATGATCAACGATTTGGTATCTACACTGCTATACAATCAAGACACGACCCAGATTCAAATTGTTGCTTTTGCCCGCACAGCTACACCTGAATTTCCCCAATTTCGTATCCTGGCAGCAAAAGATAGTGGCATCAGCGAAGTCGATGACTTGAAAGGTGTCGAAATTGGCATCTCAGAAGGATCAGTGATCGAATATACAACTGATCGCTTGCTTGAGGCGGAAGGGTTTTCACCGTTGGAAATCGTGACTATCGCGGTTCCCAGCATTCCTGTCCGGATGTCTCTCTTAGATTCTGGCGAGCTCAGTGCTGCCAACCTGCCCGATCCACTGTCATCCTTGGCCATCCAGGGCGGTGCTGTTGCAATTGTTGATGATTCATCTCATCCAGAGTTTGGCAATAGTGAGATTTCCTTCCGGAAAACTGCGATCGATGCCAACCCAGACGCAATCCGTGGCTTTCTGGCTGCGGTGGATCAAGCAGTCCAGGAGATCAATGCCGATCCTGGGAAGTGGGATGAACTGCTTACTGAGCAGAGCCTGGTTCCCGCACCATTGATCGGCAGCTACCAAATCCCGACCTTCCCCTCTGGAACTCTGCCAAGTAAAGCACAATGGGAAGATGTGGTCGCTTGGAGTTTGGACAAGGGTTTGATTTCTGAATCTGTTTCTTACAATGATTCTGTGAACTCAGATTTTCTCCCATAAATATCTTTTTCTGTTAGCTCCAATCTGAAGTATCTCGATGATCCAGATTGAATCAGTAAAATATACTTACCAAGAAAGCCCACCTGTTTTTGACGGATTTGATTGGTCTGTTGGGCGCGGGGATGCCTGGGTGATCTTAGGACCTTCGGGATGTGGGAAGACAACGCTGCTCTACTTGATTGCAGGATTACTGTTCCCCAACTCCGGAACGGTTAAAATTGATGGAAAATCTCTCGATCGCCCACGTCCCCAATCTGGTCTAATACTGCAAGATTATGGATTACTTCCCTGGTCAACTGTCCGTCAAAATGTTGAATTGGGACTAAACGTGCGTGCATTCTACGGACCAGATGGAAAGCACGCTCCCACAAACCACCACCAGCCGCTAGATGTTGATCACTGGCTGGATCGCCTAGAGTTAACTCCACATGCGGGAAAATTTCCTGGTCAGCTATCTGGCGGACAAAGACAGCGTACTGCAATTGCCAGAACTCTCGTGCTAAATCCTGATCTTCTGCTGATGGATGAACCATTCTCCTCTCTGGATGCGCCGACCAGGGAAGGCCTGCAGCTCCTCACGCTTGAATTAGTATCTGAGCAAACAATCACCCTGGTTCTGGTGACCCATTCAATCGAGGAAGCTGCTTTTGTTGGAAAGAAGATACTCCTGCTGGGCAAGCCCCCCAACCAACAAGCAATGATAATCGAGAATTTCTCCTCAGGCTCGGAATCTTACCGGGATACGGACGAATACCAGCTATTGTGCAGGGAGCTGCGCAGCCGGATGGATGAAATATGAAAATTCAGAAAACCCATCTGCTTCTGGCCGTACTCGCGCTGCTGGTGATTTGGCAGCTGTTCGCCATGTTTATCAATCGACCTATCCTGCCTTCTCCTATTGAGGTAGGCGAGGTTTTCTTTCAAGAATTACAGGACGGATTGATTGACCATTTCCTGGCCAGCTTATGGCGAGTCCTGGCCAGCACTGCTCTGGCGATCCTTATAGCCGCACCGTTGGGATTGATTCTTGGCCAATCAAAAAGGCTGAACTCTTTCATATCCCCGGCCATTTACCTTATTTACCCTATTCCCAAGGTCGTCCTCGTCCCAATCATTCTACTCATTCTTGGTATAGGTGATTTCCCAAAAATCACCATTATCTTCCTGATCTTGTTTTTCCAGATATTGGTCCTGGTTAGAGATCAGGCGGCTGGACTACGCCCAGAGCTGATTCAGAGCGTCCGCAGTATCGGAGCTGGGAGAAGAGCACTTTTTCGCTTTGTTTATATCCCAGCCAGCCTACCAGCGGTTTTAACTGCCTTGCGCCAATCTATCGGAACCGCGGTGGCAGTGCTGTATATTGCTGAGCTGTTCGCCACCCAAAAAGGACTTGGATACTATATTTATCTCAATGGCAGCACTTTATTCAATTATCCGGCGATGTACGCCGGTGTGGTCGCCATGAGTCTCTTGGGCTTGGGACTTTACTTTACCGTTGATTGGCTTGAACGAAGGTACTGTAACTGGCAGTTTGTCACCTGAACATCTAATATTCCGACAATTTTCGACTGATATAATCGACCCGTGAAATCGATCCGCGACTTCTTTGAATTAATCAAATTTGAACATACGATTTTTGCTCTGCCCTTTGCCTATCTGGGCATGCTTTTGGCAGCGGGCGGTTGGCCGACCTGGAGCCAGTTTATCTGGATCACCATCGCCATGGCAGCGGCGCGGACCTTGGCGATGGGCTCAAATAGGATTGTAGATCGATGGATTGACGCGCGAAATCCGCGCACAGACCAACGGCCTCTGATTACGGGCACCATCTCTATGCAGACAGCTTGGATCGGTACAGCTGCGTCAGGTTTGGTGCTCGCCCTGGCAGCCTGGCAACTCGGTCCTTTGACATTCATCTTGCTGCCCGGTGCATACCTGTTCCTAATTGGTTATTCTTTCACCAAACGTTTCACCTGGATGTCGCATTTTGTGTTAGGGTTCACCGATGGGCTAGCCCCAGTCGGTGCCTGGGCAGCAATTCGCAATTCATTATTTACAGCCGAAGACCTGCCCGCCTGGATATTGTTAGGCGTGGTTACATTCTGGATTGCAGGATTTGACATGATCTATGCCTGCCAGGATTACGAATTTGATCTTCAGGAAGGTCTCCAATCAATTCCGGCCAGGTTTGGTATCCCAACCGCACTGCAGTTATCTTCTATCTCTCACGTGATTACAGTGGCACTTTTAGCCGTATTGGGCATCGTATCCGGGTTATCATGGCCTTACTGGCTTGGATTAATTATCGTCGCTGGTTTGTTGACTTGGGAGCACCGACTCGTACAACCTGATGACTTATCAAAACTTGGTGTTGCCTTCTTCAATATTAACGGGTATATCAGCGTTACCCTTTTTGTGGCCATTTTGGGTTCTCTTTACATCACATAGAAAAACCGTTAGAATCTACACCTTGAATGAATCCAGTACCTGCGGAGCATTCTCAGTTATGTTCAAATCTTTTTTATTGGTTGCAAGCATAATTTTGTTGACGTTCGTTTTGTCTCCCAACTCAGTTTCTGCAGACAACGAAGCTTTGAATCCCGGCACAACTTCAACCGAGGTATTGTGTCTTCCGTCCTCGATCCCCTCCTCCGGGACTGAATGTGAGATGCTGGGACCTTCCGCCTATCTATCACGCATGTCCAATATGGGGGTTACATTTCCACTCCAATCTGTCTCAGGCCAGGTTCCGGATCCATCTCTCACGTATGTTGATATCCGTTATGGTGAGGTGGTTCGCCAGAATGCACCTGTTTATGCTAGCCTAGAAGATGCGGTCAAGAAGAAGAATGTAGTCAGGAAAATTGATTCACCCTACAGTTTTATCTCATACACTGACGAAGCTGTGGTTGAAGGCAAACGCTATTACATGGTCGATTTTGGCGGCTGGATGACCGCCAATGACATCTCGCGGATCGGAACACCTTCATTATTTCAAGGGAGATTGTTCAGCAATACTCCGGAAAGATCCTTTGGATGGATATCTTTTCCCATCCTGACAAAGAGAACTCCTGGCTTTGCAGTCGATGACTATACCACACACGAAGTTTACCGGTATGAAGAAGTCCAGATCTATGCTACCGAAGTCGTCGATGGGATCGAGTGGTATATGATCGGACCAGATGAATGGATTCCAGAAAAACGGGATTGGCAGAGAATCGTGGGCAGGGTGATGGTCAATCCCAATCCACCAGAGGGGGTTGATAATGGCAGGTGGATCGAAGTCAATCTGAAAGACCAGACAGTGGCCGTCTACGACCAGGGTGAGCTCGTGTTTGCTACTCTAGTGGCAAGCGGTATAGAGCCATTCTGGACCCAGCCTGGATTGTTTCAAATCTACCAGAAACATGATTCCACTCCGATGCGAGGCGCGTTTGAGGCAGATCGTTCCGATGCATATTACCTGGAGGATGTCCCCTGGACGATGTATTACGATGAGGCTCGCGCGCTGCATGGCGCCTACTGGCACAATGGTTTTGGGACTCCACGCTCACATGGATGCGTGAATATGTCCGTCGGGGATTCGCGCTGGCTTTACGATTGGGCAGATGTGGGTGATTGGGTGTATGTTTGGGATCCATCTGGGGAAACTCCGGTAGATCCCGATCAATACGGTGAGGGTGGAGCATAGCTTGAGGAAGACTTACCTCCACCTCATTATCCCTAAAAATACTACCAGCAACAAGTTAAAGAACTCCATAATTGAAAAGGACAATTACTGGGGAGGAACTGGTCCTTGTTATTAGAAAAAACAATAGATTATATCGTTCTACCAATCGGAAAATCACAAACATTGAAATTTGCATCGATTTTGTGGCTATGGTACACTTTCCTTCATATTCCAAAAATGATGAGCATTTCCACAAATAGTCACCTCCATCTCCCGAAGAGGACCCATTGTTAACCACCATAGAAAAGATTATCCTCATCGCAGCAATTTTGCTTGCCGGATATGCTTTCATCCGGATCTCCCTGCGCATTATTAGGATAGTTGCTCGCGGACATGGCAATGTGGACTTTAGTGTTATACCTCCACGTTTGTTATCCGTAATTGGGAAGACAATTTCGTTCCAACCAGTCTTTCGCCTGAGAATTTTGCCCAGCCTGTTTCACGCATTCATCGGTTGGGCATTTATTTTTTACCTGCTTGTAAATCTATTTGATATCTTGGAGGGATTATTCAGCGGTATTGAACCCCTTGGTTCTGGGACATTAAGTAATCTGTACAGATTGGCAGCAGATGTACTGAGCGTCGCGGCCCTTGTTGGTATGCTGGCATTGATCGTGCGTCGTTTTATCCTCAGGCCGGAAACCCTATCAACCAGATCAGATATTTTGCTCTCAGATAAAGCGAGAAAAGGGATTTTGCGTGATTCAGCTATCGTGGCAGGTTTTATTTTGCTGCATGTGGGATCACGCTTCCTCGGTCAATCTTTCAGTATTGCCCTGCATGGAGCCGATCCCTGGCAGCCTTTTGCCAATATGGTCGCAAATTTATGGGTTGGGATGAGCCTTACATCCCAGACCATCGGCTGGCATCTTTTTTTCTGGCTGGCGATCGGGTCAATCTTGCTGTTCGTCCCTTACTTCCTGTATTCAAAGCATCTACACCTGATCGTGGCTCCCATAAACTTCCTCATCCAACCTGAAAGGCGATCAATGGGTGAACTTGATACGCTTGACTTTGATGATGAGAGCATAGATCAATTTGGGGCAACATATATTGAAGATCTGGATTGGAAGCTAATCCTAGATTCTTATGCCTGCATCATGTGCTATCGCTGCCAGGAAGTTTGTCCCGCTTACAACACAGGAAAAGTCTTATCGCCTGCGGCGATGGAGATCAATAAGCGATATTATCTGAATGGTGAAGGCGCCTCACTCGAAAGTGGTGAGAGAAGTAAGAAACCCCTCACTGAATTTGCCATTACTGCTGAAGCCATTTGGGCTTGCACGGCGTGTGGAGCCTGCACAGATATTTGTCCCGTAGGCAACGAACCGATGAGAGATATCCTCAATATCCGCCGGGCTTTAGTCCTGATGGAAAACGATTTCCCAGAGCCGCTGCAAACAGCCTTCCGAGGCATGGAGCGCACTCTCAATCCTTGGAATGTGTCACCAGCTGAGAGAATGAAATGGGCGGAAGGTATTGAAGTGCCGACCATAGATCAGAATCCGGAGGCAGAGCTTCTGTGGTGGGTTGGTTGCGCTCCGGCAACCGATGCCCGGGCTCAGAAGACGGCGCGTGCCTTTGCAGAAATTCTTAATCACGCGCAGGTAAATTATGCTGTTTTAGGGAAAAATGAAGGATGCACTGGAGATTCTGCACGGCGCGCCGGAAATGAATTTCTTTTCAATGAAATGGCTCTCGCAAATGTTGAGCTGCTAAACGAAGTTAATCCGAGTCGGATTGTCACGACCTGTCCCCATTGCCTGCATACACTGAGCAACGAATATCCGGCCTTCGGGGGTGAGTATGAGGTTGTCCACCATTCGCAGTTGATTGATGAACTGATCAATCAGGGCCGATTGACCCTTACCGGGGAAAACAGGCAGACGCTTACCTTCCACGATCCTTGTTACCTCGGGCGACAAAACCACATCCTGATCGAACCCCGCCAGGTATTAAATCATACCCAGGCCAATTTGGTCGAACTCCCCCGAAATGGGAATAAATCATTCTGCTGCGGAGCAGGCGGTGCGCAAATGTGGAAGGAAGAAGCAGAAGGAAACGAAAGAGTAAATGCCAATCGCTTCCAAGAAGCTGAATCTACTGGCGCTGAAACACTGGCCGTAGGATGCCCATTTTGCATGGTTATGCTGAATGACGCAAAAAATGACACTAGCAGCGATATGGAGGTACTGGATATTGCCGAGATAGTCGCTCAATCGATCGATAAGTCATCGTGATCCCTGTTATCGGTCGCGCTGATATGCAAACCGAAAAGAGATTAAAGGAAGTTAAGCTTTTTTTGACTATTTATTTGGAGTAATGTTATATTAGTAATCATGAATTTGTATTTCCTTAGTGATACAGTGATTACGAAACTCGAGGGAGCGGCGCGAGCCACTCCCTCTTTTAATGTCTCTAGGGGTGTTTCCATTTTGGAAGGGATAAAGGAGCATTAATGACGGAAATTGTTACCGAAAGCCAAGATATTACTGCTGATCCCAAAGAGATCATTGATGATTATAGGTTAGTATGTCACAGCCGCCAGGTCAGTTTAGTCAGCAGGCGCGAAGTGATGAGTGGTAAAGCAAAATTTGGAATCTTCGGCGATGGAAAAGAACTGCCGCAAATTGCCATGGCGAAAGTTTTCCGTAAGGGTGATTTCCGTTCAGGATATTATCGCGACCAAACATTCATGTTCGCGATCGGTGAATTGACCACACAAGAATTTTTTGCCCAGTTGTATGCGCACGGGGACTTGGAAGCTGATCCGGCGACAGCGGGCCGTTCAATGAATGCCCATTTCGGAACTCGAAGTTTAAACACTAACGGTAGCTGGAAAAACCTCGCCGAGCAATATAATTCCTCCCCGGATGTATCCCCCACTGGTTCGCAAATGCCCCGTCTGGTCGGTTTAGCATATGCCTCACGCCTTTTTAGGGAAATTGATGAACTGGCTTCCTTCACAGAATTTTCAAACAAAGGCTCTGAAATTGCATTCGGGACAATTGGAAATGCATCCACAGCAGAAGGAATGTTCTGGGAAGCGATCAATGCGATCGGCGTGTTAAAGTCTCCCGCGTTAATCTCCATATGGGATGATTGCTACGGAATCTCCGTTTCCAGCGAACACCAGCTGGTGAAACAGAACATATCTGATCTGATCGATGGCTTCAGATGGGATCCGGAAAGCGGACAAGGATACAGAATTTTTACTGTCCCAGGTTGGGATTACCCGGCATTAATTCAGACTTATCATCAAGCTGTTGAATCAATGAGGGAAGATCATATCCCAGCTATGATTCATGTCATGGAACTAACCCAACCCCAGGGACATTCAACCTCAGGGAGTCATGAGAGATATAAATCCAAAGAAAGACTTGAATGGGAAGCAGAATTTGATTGCCAGGTCAAGTTTCGTGAATGGATACTTGAGAATCAGCTGGCGACCTCTCTAGAATTGGACCAGATTGAAGAAGAAGAGCGCTATCAGGTTGAAGAATATCGTAAACAAGCGTGGCAGGCTTATATCTCCCCGATCAACCATGAACGCGGAGAAGTTGCTCAATTAATAGCAGATATTGCAGCCGAATCATCTCACCGATTAGAGCTGGAAGAAATTAGAAAAACCCTTTTAGCTGTCCCAACCCCATTCCGCCGGGATGCTATGACAGCAGCTTTGCAGGCGATGACGATCGTTCGTCACGAATCAACTCCCTCAAGAGCAAAGCTGTTGGAGTGGAAAAATTTACGCCAGGAAGAAAATGAGGAGCGGTACAGCTCACACCTTTTCAGTCAATCTGCCCAATCAATCTTACGAGTTCCTCAAATCGATCCAGTATACTCACCAGAATCTCCAGAGGTTTATGGTTTTGAAGTCCTGAATGCGCTGTTTGATGCTGCACTTGCGCGCGATCCACGGGTGATCGCATTTGGAGAAGATGTTGGTAAGCTGGGCGATGTTAATCAAGGCTTTCGTGGACTCCAGGAAAAATATGGCGACCTGAGAGTTTCTGACACAGGCATTCGGGAAATCACCATAGTCGGCCAGGCAATTGGGATGGCTATGCGGGGATTGAGACCAATAGCAGAAATCCAGTACCTCGATTACCTGCTGTACAGCCTGCAAATCATGTCTGACGATCTGGCCAGTTTACAATGGCGGACCAAGGGAGGCACAAAAGCACCTGTGATTATCCGAACACGAGGCCACCGTCTGGAAGGCATCTGGCATTCAGGTTCGCCTATGGCTGGCATCATCAACCTCGTGCGGGGGATTCACGTGCTGGTGCCAAGAAATATGACTCAAGCAGCCGGTTTCTACAACACCCTGCTTCAGTCAGATGAGCCTGGATTAATTGTCGAAGTCTTGAACGGCTACCGGCGAAAAGAAAAATTGCCCGATAATTTAGCAGAGTTTACTGTACCTGTAGGTATCCCCGAGATTATCCATGCTGGTCATGATATTACTGTCGTTACATATGGCGCTACTTGTCGGATTGTTATGGATGCAGTTGAACGTTTGAGTCAGGTTGGTATTGAAGCTGAGGTAATTGATGTTCGAACATTGCTGCCTTTCGATGTTCGTGGAAGGATTCTTGAATCATTACAAAAAACCGGACGGATTCTGTTCGTAGACGAAGACGTCCCGGGCGGTACGACTGCATACATGCTGCGTGAAGTGATCGAAAAACAAGGAGGTTATTACTGGCTTGACTCGCCTCCCCGCACGCTTCCAGGAAAACCACACAGGCCTGCATACGGATCCGATGGAGATTATTGGTCTAAACCCAACGCGGATCAAGTCTTTGAAACAATCTATCTCATGATGAGTGAAGCTGATCCGTCAGCATACCCGATTTATTTTTAATTTACATGTTTAGAAGCCGGAGGTAAAATGCCGACCCAGGTGATAATGCCCCAACTTGGTGAATCAGTCGATGAAGGCACAATCAGCAAATGGTTGAAAGATATTGGAGACGAAGTTAAAGAGTTTGAACCACTGCTTGAGGTGATAACAGATAAAGTCGACACAGAGATTCCCAGCCCTGCTGAAGGAACTGTACTCGCTATCCTTGAAGCTGAAGGCACAACGGTGAATGCCGGGACTTTATTGGCCTGGATTGGCTCCGCAGGAGAAAAGATTCCCGAGGGTGAGGAATTACCTCCAGAGACATTGGTAAGCACTGTGGAGACAATTTCTCAAGAACCTGAAGTTTATTCCGATCCACCTGCTCACGTAAAGATGCCTGGGCGGGATAATGACCTGGGATTTATCTCACCCGTTGTGGCAAAAATTTCGCAGGAAGAAGGCGTGGATTTGAACCAGGTTCAGGGCACTGGACAGGGAGGTCGGATAACGAAGAAAGATGTTTTGGCCTACCTCAAACAGCGCAGGCAAGCTGCTCCAGCTGTTAGGGATGAAATCCATCCCGTTGTTGAAGTATCTGGCGGGGAAGGTTTACCACCAGCCCAGGAGGCTGTTCCTGGAGAAATCTTGCCGCACACCATTGTCCGTCGCTCAATCGCGGAGCATATGGTGAGGAGCAAACGTACCTCACCTCATGTCACCACGGTGATGGAGGCAGATTTGTTCAGTGTTGTCGCTCATCGACAGGCCAACAAAGACCTGTTTTCCCAAGATGGGGTTAACTTGACTTTCACTGCGTACTTCATCTCGGCCACTGTAACTGCTTTGAAGGAATACCCGATCGTTAATTCCTCTTGGCAAGATGACGGAATCCTGATCCGCAAGGACATCAATATCGGCATGGCGACGTCTCTTGGAGAGGAGGGGTTAATCGTCCCCGTAATAAGAAATGCTGATCGTTTATCCCTCTTGGGATTGGCAAGGGCGATCAATGACCTGGCATATCGAGCCCGCAGCCACCAACTTAAACCGGCTGAAGTTCAAGGGGGCACATTTACCATCACAAATCACGGCACGAGTGGTTCATTATTCGCTTCCCCGATCATCAACCAGCCTCAAGCAGCAATTCTTGGTGTTGGAGCGATTCAAAAACGTGTTGTGGTGATTAATGATGCGATCGCCATTCGTCCAATGGTATACCTCTCCCTGACCTTTGACCACCGGATTTTGGACGGAGCAATCGGCGATTATTTCTTAGCCAAGGTGGTAGAATCCTTGCAGGCTTGGAAATAAGCTCAAAGAAAAATATTCCAGGATTTATCAACTTAGAAATCCATCGCTCTACAGGAGAAAGGCATGAAAAACTATGATGTCGTTGTAATTGGCGCGGGTCCGGCTGGTTATGTATGTGCTATTCGAGCAGCCCAATTAGGTCAAAATACCGCAATTATTGATAAACAATGGCTCGGGGGAGTCTGTCTAAATATCGGCTGCATCCCTTCAAAAGCACTGCTTAAGAACGCTGAGGTTGCTCACACGTTACGAGAAAGGGGTAAAGAGTTCGGTTTTTCCTTGGAGAATCTCACATTTGATTATGGTGTTGCAGTAAAACGAAGCCGGAGAGTCTCCGACCGCCTGACAAAAGGCGTCGGTTTCTTGATGAAGAAAAACAAAATTGATGTCCATATGGGAACCGCAAAATTCACCGCTAAAAATACCCTTGAAGTAACAGACACAGATGGCGAAATAGAAACTTTGCAGGCAAATGATGTGGTCATCGCCACAGGAGCCAGTGTATTCGTTCCTCCGGGATGGGAGATTGATGGGGAAAGCATCCTGACCTACATAGAAGCTATCCTCCAAGAGCGGTTACCAGATTCCGTGATTGTGATTGGTTCTGGTGCCATCGGCGTCGAATTTGCAACTATCTGGAACTCTTATGGAGTCGAGGTCACCATTGTGGAAATGCTACCCAACATCTTACCATTGGAGGATGAAGAAGTCAGCAATGAGCTAGAAAAAGCTTTCAAAAAACAAGGTATCAACGTATTGACCAACCATAAAGTCACAAATTTATCTGCAAAAAATGGGGGTGTCGAAGTAGTAGTAGAGACCGGTGGTGAAGAAAAAACACTGGCTGCAGATCAAGCCCTGGTGGCTATCGGGCTTAAACCCAACAGTCAAAACCTCGGCCTTGATGTTGCAGGTGTCAATCTAAACGATCAAGGAATGGTGGAGATCGATGATCGTATGGCTACGAATATCCCCGGAATTTGGGCCATTGGCGATGTGACCGGGAAACTAATGCTTGCTCATGTCGGATCTGCCCAGGGAATAGTCTGCGCTGAGAATATCGCCGGAGCCGAGACAACCACTCTCGATTATGAGATGCTTCCCAAGGTTACCTTTTCAACCCCACAAGTTGCATCCTTCGGGATGACTGAGCAGGCAGCCAAAGAACGTGGATACGAGGTGAATGTTGGGCGATTCCCCTTTCAAGCCAACGGTAAGGCGCTTGGCTTGGGTGAATCCACCGGGTGGGTGAAGATCATCACGGATGCCAAATATGGGGAGATTCTTGGTGCCCATATGATTGGTCCAGAGGTTACTGAACTCCTCCCGGAGCTGACCCTTGCCCAGATGATGGAGATCACCACCGCCGAGATAGCCCGCAACGTTCATGCCCACCCTACTTTGAGTGAGATGCTCATGGAAGCTGCCCATGGGGCGGAAGGGCACTCAATAAATATTTAGTCTTCAGGAGGGAGGTTGTATGCCTCCCTCATTTTTCCCCCGAAACCTTTTCATAAAATACACCCACGCGGGTCATCGAGTTTTGATATTCTGCTCGTTCGGCAATTATCAGCTTATTTATTTCAGCAGCTTTCTGCCGTAATTCATGATTCGCTAAAGCATTAGAAACTGCTTTTGCAAGAGCAAGGTCATCTCCTGGATCTATCAAGCTACCATTAACTCCTGGTTCGATCCATTCCCGGATTGAATCCAAATCTCCCGCCACCGGATAACAACCACAGGCCATTGCTTCGAGCAAGGTGTTTGGAGTGCCATCATGGGTGCTTGGAGAGACTGCAATGGTTGCCTGTCTAAATAAATCAGCCATCTCTTGAGTAGGTAAATTGGGGAGCAGCTCAACGGCCTGTACAATATCAAATTTGTCGATCCATTTCTCGACTTCAGTTTCACCTGCCATTCCAGGACACACAAATCTTGTTTTTGGCTGGCTGATTAAAATTTGTGGTATGGCAGCAAAGAAGGTATCATTGCGGATGTACGAGCGCACCCCTCTTGGATTGATGACAATATCTTGTTGGGATTTCATCCCATCACCTGGCGGGTAGAAAAGATCAGTTCTAATTCCCCCATTTCCAGGGGCTACCAGTGAAGGTTTTACCTCCGAATACCCCCATTTATATGAGAGTCGCAAGTCCCGATTGCAATCGGTATGTAAACCATCCGCTCTAGCTAGAGTCTGCTTGGTGTAACTGCTCATCCACGGTGTTGCTCCAGCATGTAAGGTGAAATCATTCCCCCACACGGAAATGATTAATGGGATCGTATCAACATCTTCCATGGCTTGCCCGGCTAGAAATCCTTCAAACGGGATGCGCATGGCATGCACCAAATCAGGCTTGAGTTCAGTGATTATTTCCTTCAGCTGGCGAGCGGCACCAGGAATGGAAAGTGGCGATAAGATTCTCCGCAGGGAGGTCCTAAACTTAACCAATGAAGATCCCCAAATCATTCCGAATCTTGGTCTCTGATTGATCCTTAAATTTTCGCTCTTTTTTAATTGGCTGAATGCGACTGGGATGATCCTCACCGATGCAAATTTCTCGCTGGGGGTGAATTCAAAAGTAGATGCAAGGTGAACTTCATCCCCTCGATCGAGAAAATATGAAATCCAATTTTGGGCGATTGGTGATCGGCCATCAACCACAAAAAGAATTCTCATGATTTGTGATCTACAGAATAATTTGTTAAATTCAAAACTTTGATAAAAATCTTCACCATTTGCTCAATATTTATCTCGTCTTGCACGATTCTGAATGAATTGTTGCCCATCTCACGCAATCGAGCTGCATCAAGCAAGGCTTCTTCTAGAGCAGCCATAAGTGCAACTTTATCATTTGCCGGAATCAACCACCCATTCTCTGGTCTGACCATATCAGCTTGAGTTCCGTCCCCCTCAGAAACAATTACCGGCAGCCCATAAGTCATCGCTTCTTGGACAGCCAAACCACCTGTTCCGGGTAAGACAAACAAATCGGCTTCAATGAAATATTTTTTTAGTTCAGCACCGTGCATGCTGCCTGGAAACTCAGCCGAAGGATAAACACTTTCTGCCATTTTCACGAGAGTATCTCGCTCAGGACCATCGCCTATTATCTTAAGCTGTGGTTTTAAATTTTTTGGGAGGGAAGCACAAGCTTTCAATAGATTGTCAATCCTTTTACGGGATTGAAGTCTGCCGACGAAAAGCACGTTCGCACGATCAACAAAATGGGGAGATCTTTCAGGAGGAGAACCGTCTGGCCGCTTGGTCACCGAGTTTGTGGCCGTGTATATCTTATTTGAGGCACGAGTAATGGATGAGTATTCTATTGCTCCCTTATGGCTATACGCAATAACCGCATCCAGCCGTTCAATCAGTTTCTTCCTGGACCTAATCCTCCAGAAAGATTCGATTCTCCCAATCAGATTCGTTTGTTTTTCAATTGGTGGCACCCCTAATCCCCATCCGATCACCGGTCTGGTCCTCGCCTGCATCCATTTTATTGCCCTTCCCGAGCTGAGGTACCTGGGATTGGCTTCCACAATCAGCACATCTGGATTCCAATCAGCTATCCAATCGATGAGACCTCCCTGCCAAAGAAAGTAGTAAGGAGATTGGATTTTTCCAAAATGAAGGTTCCTGGCTTTTACAAATTTCGCTGTATTTAGGTGGTCAATGGTTGGAATCGATTCTTCCGCATGTACCTCTCCCGCAAAAATGCTCACACCACCTTTACAATACTCTGCCAGAGTATCAAAGAACTCCCTACGGTATATTGGAAGCACTCGCTGCTGGATTCCTAATTTGCCAGGAAAGGTGCTGAATTCAGTCATTTGGAAATGCGACAATATAAGATTTCCAATTCAGATCTTGGAAATCCTTGACTTCAGGGAAAGACGATTGTATCCGGCAGATTTTATAGTTTTCCTTTCTTAGCATATCCCAGGCAACCTGCGACGCTTCTCGTCCATGAAGCTCAATCATTACGATCGGGTGATGGTTTTTTAGTAATTCTTGCATGCCAGGCAGCGCTAGGACTTCTCCTCCTTCGATATCAAGTTTTATGATATTTGGAGGTGGAATTCTACTTCTCTGAATATACTCATCTATTGAAATGCCCTCAACCTGGATAGAACCTTCATATGAAATTGAGTCCCGACCGGCAGAACCCTTTACTTTCCCCACATTTGTCGAAGGTCCAATAAAGAATTCGACAGGTCCAGTTTTGTTCAATACAGCAGCAGGAATGACTGTTGTCCAATTTTGGAACCCATTTCTCTCAATATTATTGGTCAAACGCATAATGTTTTCTGGGAATGCTTCAAATGCATAAACATGTCCGCTTGGACCAGTCATTTTGGCGAATAATAACGTAAGAAAGCCAATATTTGCACCAATGTCATAAATGATTTCTCCCGGTTTCACCAGATTTACTATTGCTTTTTGAATTTCATTTTCATATGTACCTAACCAATATGCTTTTTCAGTCTGGAGATCTAGCTCCATTTGTAAACCCACAGCTTCACCGGACTCGACACGCACTACACTCATGCCTTCCGGTGCTGCCCGGTTTAAGCTGTTTCGAATTAGATTCGATAAGACTCGATTCCTGTAAAAAGCCTGCTTTATAGAAGAAGGCAAAATCTTAGCCATAAAACCTGTAAGTCGAAGGACTCGCTCCTTTGAATTCATCTTATCAGCCAAAGAGCAGCTCAAGATATGCGTCTATCATGGTATCTAGATCGAATGCCTCTTCTGCCCTTATTCGGGCAGAGCTTCGATACGTGTCAAGATTGTTCAATATGGTAATCGCACCATGAGACAACGCCTGCAAATCGGGGGGTTCCAGCTGCCAAGGATCACCACCATATGGAACTGTTACACCCCCTTCCGGGCCGATTAACTCCGTCAATGCGCCTGTGTCATAAGCAACGACTGGTAATCCACAAGCGAGTGATTCGATCACCGAATTGGGACAGGCAGCGTTGACATCTGCAGAGAAAAACACGTGAGATTGGCGATAGACATCTGCGATTTGATTGTGTGGTACAGAACCTACCCAATTGATCGACAAATTCTCAATAGATTTATCCCGTCCCATCCAACTTTCCCAACGGTCTCGTAGGTTTGGGGAAACTTTCCCAACCACCATCAACTCCACTTTTCGATCATAATTATGGCTATGCGCAATTGACGACGCTAACCTGACCCCGTTTTCCAATCCAAATTCATAACCCCCGAGAAGGCTTCCTTCTACTAGTAGGATGCGGATAGGATCAGCTGCTAGATTTTGACTATTCCCTGGTAAAAATTCAGTAAGATCGACCGCGTTATGGATCACTTTGAATTGACTTGGGGTTCTCCCTTTTTCCCGCTCCCACCACTTACGGGAAAACTCACTCTGGTAGGCGACTCTGTCAGCCAATTTCGAGCGAATAATCGTTAATATCAAATTTCCATATTCTGCACGTACTCGGTGCCGTGAACCCGTATTCAGCACTCGGTGGACCCAATTCATGCCGTTCAACCTTTGGACAATTCGGATTCCTTGCCGCTTCATGCGCCACAATAAATGCAACTGGCGTGTTCCACCAATCACCAGAACTGCATCAATATTTGGTTCTCCTAAATCGTAACAAATATCAACTTTATGACCTTTTAAACCAGCAGCAAATTTCTTCTGGAAAGAGACCATCCCCCCAATCCCAGATAGCCGCGGGACAAGACATATTTTTACATGCTTCTCCATTCCGAATTTTTCGTCCCTATAATTCCTCATTGGATTAGCTGAGGGGTTCTCTTTCTCCAATACATTTTGCAGGAATTCCTGCCCAAATTTCATTTTCTCCTGTGGAATCAAACAAAACACTGTTTGCCCCGATGACTGTCCCCTGCCTGATCCGCAAAATACCCTCCTTGCATAATATTTTGGCTCCCGAAGCCAAAACTACATGATCTTCTATCTCGATTCCTTCAAATTTTGAGCGATCGACTGGAAGGTGGATATCTGCTCGACCCAAAGTGACGCCAGGGTATATTTTCACCCCTTCCCCAATCTTTGATTTAGGATGAATGACAACTCCAAACCCACCATGAGCTAATTCCAAATCTTTGCCAATCCTCACCGATACTGGTATCTCAATTCCGAGAATTTTTAATGCATAGTACGCAAATTTTCCAATATATTTTCTTTCCCTTCCATACACCAACATAGAATAAATGTCTCTTCGGTTTGCCATTGCGCACTAATTAAACCATAGTTTGATCCATGGATTTGCGAATTTTTTTTGTCTTGACACAGAACGTATGTTCGTGTTATTATTTATAGCACAAGTGTTTCCTTTATTATTTAGTAGGAGAGGTGAGCATGCCTAGAAAACGAAAAAAAGGTCTCAGTGAAAGACAAAAAAAGATCTTAGAAGTGCTCGAGACTTTTCAAGACGAGAATGGTTACCCACCTTCCATTCGGGAGATCTGCGCAGAAGCTGATATATCTTCCACTTCTGTGGTCAACTATTACCTAGAACAGCTTGAAGAGATGAGATATATTGAACGCGATCGACGCATCTCACGAGGAGTTCGACTACTTAAACCATTGGAGGACATTTCCCAATCGGTCAAGCAAGCCGCAGAGCGTGCTTCCGAGTTGCTTCAAATTCCTATCGTGGGTAGAATTACTGCCGGTGAATTGAGCCCGGTACCTTCGTCCGACTTCGCTTATTATGATGCGGAGAGCAAAATTGAGATTCCACCCAGTCAGCTTCCTAGCCGCGAAAAAGGAAAGGATTTATTTGCTCTAGAAGTGGACGGAGACTCAATGATCGATGCCATGGTAAACGATGGAGACATCATCATCCTGAAACCAACTCACGAAGCCCGAAATGGAGAGATGGTGGCTATCTGGCGAACCGACGAGGATGAAACCACCCTGAAATACTTCTTCAAAGAGAATGGGCAGGTTAGACTCCAACCCGCAAATCCCACCATGGAACCGATTATTATCCAAGATCCGAGCGATCTTGAAATCCGCGGCAAAGTTGTTATGGTTATTCGCCAGGTATCCGGACTTCAATCATAACTGCATCGGACAAATACTTTTAGAAAATATAACGGTAAGAAGAGTTCCGCTTCTCCTCCTTCGTATCAGCAATAGGCCGTGCTGCTTTCGACGGCCTATTGCGATTTAATCCCAAATTTACTGCATCTGCTGATTAATTGGAGCAACCCGAAAAATATGTTCCCTCAATTTTTGTACCTGGAGAGAAGAGCGATCCTCCTGAACCTGTCGCCAGGCTATGTTTCACAAGCGGCTTACCACCAGTAATATCCGGATCACGGGTAACTGACTGATCATAGCCCGCTTCCTCACCATAAGAAAGGGATTTAATTACTGTCAGGTTTTCATCATATAGATATACGTTATCTCCATGATCATTTAACATCAATTCTCCACTGGAAGCAACTTGGACTAGGCCGTTACCAAATTCACCGCTTGGTGATCCTCCTCCGAAGAGGACTATCGAACAATACGGATGTACAATTGATCCGGACGGAAATGTATGCCTGATATCCAGAACATCCCCAAATGACCAACCACTGAGATCAACTGGATTCGACGAGTTATTGACCAGTTCTACGAACTCATCCTCAAAAGTATCAACGTAGCTATCATTGTTTGCATCACCAAGACTGGAGTGAGGATCTGCGTGAATCTCATTGATCACCAGGTTTAATGCTGGTTCAGGTGATTGGGTTGCAGTTTGTGTCGGCGTGTTAGTGGGACTCGGTGGGATTGGTGTAGGTGTTCTCGTTTTTGTAGGAGTCTTGGTTGGTGTTTTCGTTTTCGTGGCTGTAGGCTTTTTTGTGGCGGTTGGCTTGCTGGTCGTCGTTGATGAAGGTTTTGGATTATTGAGATTGGCAGAACCTGGTTGTGGATCTGTTTCTTCTACCCAATCATCTGCTGAGTCGGTATCATTATTAACTGGCCGGCGAGCTATTGAATGACCCTCAGCAACTTTTGGAACAGAAGGGTTGAACGCGAAAACCGAAGATCCCCACGAAACCGAATCAATCTGAAATTCCTGATCAGCAATCAGAATTATTTCATCCCCACTATTGCTTAAGTATAATGATCCTGATCCCCAACCACTATTTTTAACCATATCCGGGATAGCAGGATCAGAATCTATCAACTCAAAATCCGGATTGAAACCATAAGTAGATGCAAAGTCATCCGCCCTGTTAGCTATCACGATTATCCCACCCGGAATGGATG
>JBFFEL010000067.1:0-19374 GCA_041558875.1 Anaerolineales bacterium | reverse complement strand
GGTTAAGTCTGAGTCATTAGGAGGGCTAAAAACATGGATTATCTCTATGATTTGGGGATCAGCATCGTACTGTTCGTTCAAAACCTAGGCGCGTGGATGATCGGCCCTATCCGGTTTATCTCCTTTTTCGGAACGGCTGAATTCTATTTGTTGATCATGCCCGCCTTGTATTGGTGTTTCGATGCCGCGCTTGGATTGCGGATCGGGATCATCTTGCTGGTCAGTGATGGAATCAATTTCATCTTAAAAGTGGCCTTCCACACTGCACGCCCGTTTTGGTTCAGTCGCCAGGTGGCCAATTATTCCTTCGAATCGTCCTTTGGAATGCCTTCCGGACATGCCCAAAATTCAGCCGCGGTATTCGGACTGCTGGCAGCCAGCCTCAAGCGTCGCTGGGTTTGGTTGGTCTGCCTGATTGCGATATTCTTAATCGGGTTATCAAGGATTTATCTAGCAGTCCATTTCCCACAGGATGTGATCCTGGGCTGGATCATTGGCTTCATCCTGGTTTGGATTTTCCTGCGCCTGGAGGGACCTGTATCGAGCTGGTTTGCCAAGCAGAGTTTGGGGGCTGGCATCCTGGCTATCTTCGCTTTTTCAATGGTCGTCTTGACCATTGGTTTGCTCGTTAGGGAATTCTCGAGTGGATGGCAGATCCCGCAAACTTGGATTGAAAATGCACGCCTGGCATTCCCCGATGAGGATCCAATTGATCCCTTCAGAGTCTCACCCTTGTTGTTAACCACAGGAGTTTTATTTGGGTTAGCGGCAGGTGGATTCTGGATATCTACCCGTGGGGGATTCGACGCAAAAGGGCTCTGGTGGAAAAGAATTTTGCGCTTTGTGGTCGGTGTAATTGGAGTGGTCATCTTGTGGATGGGTTTGGGAGCTGTACTCCCGGAACCAAATGCTCTGCTTGGCTATGTGTTGTATTATCTCCAATATGCCCTGATCGGGCTGTGGGTGTCCGCGCTTGCCCCATGGCTGTTTGTGCAATTGAATCTGGCTGAGAGAAACTAAAGAAAAACCCCGCCTTTTGAAGCGCGGGGTATAGTGAGATTTAATCTTCTTTTTGTGCGGTAAGCTCTTTGTGACGGGTGTCTATCACCTCTTGAGCGATATGTGCGGGGACAGTCTCATAGAAGGCAAATTCCATGGTGAAGATCCCGCGGCCACCGGTCATGGAACGCAGATCGGTTGTGTAGCGCTGCATTTCCGCCAAAGGTACATGGGCAGTTACAACCGAGCGTCCCCGATCGGTGTCCATCCCCTGGACTCTGGCCCGGCGGGTGTTCAAGTCTCCCATGATGTCACCCATGTTTGCTTCCGGGACGGTGATGACCACATTCATGATCGGTTCCAACATAACCGGAGAAGCATCTTTGACAGCTAATTTAAATGCTTCTCGACCAGCAATCTCGAAGGCGACAGGTTTCGAATCTACCGGGTGCTCTTTCCCGTCATAGACTTCCACGCGAACCTTCTCAACTGGGTAGCCGGCGATAACGCCGTTCTTCATCACACCCTTTACGCCTTTCTCGATTGCGGGCATGTAATTTTGTGAGATAGCGCCTCCAAAGACTTTATTGACAAATTCGAAATTCTCATCCTGGAGGGGTTCTACTCGCATGAATACTTCCGCAAACTGGCCTGCTCCACCGGTTTGCTTCTTATGACGGTATTGGGATGAGCCCAACCTGGTGATCGTCTCGCGGTAGGGCACGCGCGGTTCATTGATATCAAGCCCGGTTTGAAACTTCTTATCCGCTTTGCGGATGGCGACATCGATATGCTGGTCTCCCATCCCTTGGAGAATGGTCTGGTTGGTACTCGGTTCCTGGTACCAGGAGAGGGTCATATCCTCTTCGCACAATCGGGTGAGCGTGGGACTTATCTTCGCAGAATCTGATTGGGTTTTCGGCGTAACCGCAACCCGGTAAAGGGCGGTTGGATAATCGGGGACCGGCAGCTCCAGCGGGTGAGCCCGGTCGCAAAGCGTGTCACCAGTGGAGGTGACGGTTAGTTTCGGAACTGTGGCGATATCACCAGCGTGAATGGTTTTTACCGCGATGGCTTCTTTGCCCCTGAGCAGGTTGATATTGCCGAACCTTTCTTCGGCCTCCTTAGATTGGTTCCAAACACGCGTATCTGAGGTGAGTACACCGGAGTAAACTCGCAAATAAGTGATTTTTCCAACGAATGGGTCTGCCGTCGTCTTCCAGGCATAAACCCCCAGGGGACCAGAGTCGGATGAAGATAGTTCTTCCTCACCTTCCTGACCCTTTGCCACAACAGGAGGCGCATCTGCGGGGGAGGGCATTAATCCGATAATGGCATCCAGCAGCGACGCCATGCCTATTTCGGCTGTGCCTGAGCAAACGAACACAGGGATGTATGATTGCGATCGGAACACGCCCATTAGACCGCGCATGATCTCCTTCGCGTCCAGCGTTTCACCTTCCAGATATTTCATCAGGAGTTCATCTTCACCCTCCGCAGCAGCTTCGATCAGCTCGCTGCGTGCAGATTCTGCCTCGTCTGCGTATTCAGCTGGTATCTCCTCTGCGCTCTCTCCATTTCCGGAGTAAGCTTTCATCGTCAGCAGATCGAGCACACCCTGAAAGTCTTGCTTCTCTCCCCAGGGGAGCTGGATCGGGAGCAGACGCACATCAGAAAGTTGCTGAATTGAATCCAACGCCTGGCGGAAATTAGCATTATCGCGATCCATTTTGTTAATCAGGACAAAGCGGGGGATATTGAATTGATCACAATAATTCCAGGCGATCTCAGTCCCTACTTCAGCTCCGGCCACGGAGTCAACGACCACCAGGGCTCCATCTGAAACGCGTAATGCGGAGATCATCTCTCCAATGAAGTCATTGTAGCCTGGCGTATCAAGAAGATTAATTTTGTGATCCTGGTATTCAACAGGTATGATTGCTGTAGATAACGAAATGCCGCGCCGAATCTCCTCGTCTTCGAAATCACTCACAGAAGTCCCATCTTCGATCTTCCCTAAGCGAGTTGTTGCCCCCGTAAAATGCAGGAAAGCCTCCGCCAACATAGTCTTGCCCGCGCTGCTGTGAGATACCAGCGCAATGTTGCGGATGGAATCAGTAGTATATTCTTTCATCAATCAAATGTCTCCTATAATAATTGTCTGACTGCCTGATTTTAAGGTAAGACGGTGCTATTGTCAAAGATCAAAAAGGAATCCAAGATTTTTCGGGAATATTGCCTCAGATTAAGAAATGTCGAGTAGAATACCTTGAATAATGAGCTGGTTGAGACGCCTATATTTTGGGCTGCTATATTTTCGTCAACCCCCCTGGGATACCCAGAAATCTCCACCAGAATTGATGGAATTTATCGCTCAACACCCGCCTGGCAGGGCTCTGGACCTGGGTTGCGGAACCGGCACGAATGTGATCACATTAGCCCAGCATGGTTGGTTGGCAGGTTACAGGTGTCGATTTTGTCGGACGAGCCATCATCCAGGCGCGTAAAAAAGCCCAACTTGCTGGAATTTCAGCCGAATTGTTCGCTGAGGATGTCACCAGGCTCGATTCTATTTCTGGGAAATTCGATTTAATCCTTGATATCGGTTGTTTTCACAGTTTGAGTGATAGTGAGAAGTTGAAATATCTGGCTAACCTTGAACGATTGACAGGACCAGGGAGTTTCTATTTGATGTATGGATTTATCTCTATTGCTGACAATGAAGGTCCGGGTATACGGGAACCAGAGTTGAAGGCATTTGAGGAGAATTTCATATCATTGAACCGAGAGGAAGGGATGGACCGGGGCCAGCGTCCATCTGTATGGTTGACCTACCAGCGGAAGCCAGCTAAATAAATTTTGCCAGGAAAATAATTGGTTATATGAACGTATTGTTTTTATTTTTAGATGGAGTCGGATTGGGTGAAAATGATCCCGAGGTAAATCCTTTTGCCAAGTTGGAACTGCCCAATCTGGAAAGCCTATTGGCGGGAAATAAACTCGTGCTGGATTCCATTCCCGCAACTTCTCAAAATGGGAGCGGATTAGTAACTGAGCGGGCTACCTTGCTTGCCCTTGATGCTGGATTGGGCGTGGAAGGGCTGCCTCAATCTGCAACCGGGCAGGCTGCCTTATTGACAGGTGTGAATGTATCTGCGGAAATTGGCTATCATTATGGACCGAAGCCGAATAAAGAAGTTGCTGCTTATCTAAGAAATGGAAATATCTTCTGTACTTTGGCAGAACAGGGATATCACTCAGCCTTGCTCAATGCTTACCCGCCAGGATATTTCTCCGCCATCCAATCCGGACGCCGGTTGTTCTCGGCAATCCCCTTAGCGGTCACCAGTGCTGGCATCCCATTGAAAACGCTTGATGATCTGATGGAAGGGAAGGCCTTGTCGGCCGATTTCACTGCCCAGGGTTGGCGGGATAGGTTGGAACTCCCTGATACACCGGTGATGACGCCATCACAAGCTGGCGCACGTTTGGCAGAATTGAGTAAAGAATACGATCTGGCGTTTTTTGAATACTGGTTGAGCGATTACGCCGGGCACAGCCAGGATATGCGGGGAGCAGAATCCTTGCTGAGGACATTCGACCAAATGCTAGGAGGCCTGCTTGAAAGTTGGGATGATCAAAGCGGAATCATCTTGATCACTTCCGATCATGGCAACATGGAAGATCTGTCAACCCGTCGGCATACTGCAAATCCAGTTCCAGCTCTGATTGTTGGAGATCTAAAAAATAGGAGTGATTTTGCCGCGCATTTAAGCGATATCTCCGATGTCACTTCAGGGATTGTGAAGTTGATCCAATACGGGAAATAACACAGCACTGTCATTAGGAGTTTGATTTGACTAGGGTTGCCATCGTAACTGACAGCACGACGTGTATCCCCCAACAGTTGTTAGATGATCTAGAGATCCATTGGTTGCCATACTATATTCATCGCGGTGATGAAGAATTGCTGGACCTGGTGACAATTACACCAGAGGAATTCTACATCTGGATGGAGACTGCCGAGGATTTACCGAAGACCGCCTGTCCAGGTACAGGTGATTACCTTTCAAAATATACCCAATTGGCTGAAGAAGGCTTCAAGGAGATCGTCAGCATCCACATGACCTCCAAGGGGAGCGGGGCATACCAGGCAGCTCGCAGCGCTCAAGAGATGATCAAGGACAAACTTCCGCATCTAGTCATAGAAGTGATTGATACCCTAAACGTTTCCATGTGTCATGGTTGGATGGTGATCGAAGCTGCCCGGACGGCATTGGAAGGAAAATCATTAAGCGAAGTTGTCCAGCGAGTGCAGCAGATGGTCCCGGTGACCCGCATGCTGCAAACAGCGGACACATTGAAGTACCTCTATATGGGCGGCAGAATTGGGAGAGCGCAGCACCTGGTAGGTAGTGTGCTAAATTTAAAACCTTTGATCAGCATGGAAGATGGCATTATTGTGCCCGTAGGAACCGCTCGCAGCAGGAAACGGGCATACAAGATCATGGTGGAAAAAATCGAATCAGCAGTTGGATTCATGGGGAAGATTAAAATCGCCTATGTCCATGCTGCGGCTGAGGGTGAAGCATACAAAATAAAGGAACTTGTGGAAGCGCGCTTGACGGTGATGGAATCGATTATTGCAGAGCTTTCTCCGGCGCTGGGAGTTCACACTGGACCGGGGACAGCTGGGTTGTGTTATTTCCCTGTTAGCGATTGACAATTGAAAGGTCAAATTGAGGTACGGTAAATACGCCACCTGAAATGGTGGCGTTTATTTTTATTGCAGGAATTTTACGATTTTAATAGTGTTGTGGAGCAATTATGTGGGAGGGAAAATCTGCCAATCGCGTTCAACCGCAATTTGTCTTAATCTTTGATCAGGATATGTTGCCACCGGATGGCCGACCATTTCCAGGAGGTCTTTATCTGAGGCCGAGTCAGCATATGCATGGCTGGCTTCATAATCGATCTCAATCCCATTGGTTTTGAAAAATGCTTTGGTAAGGGTAACTTTTTGTTCGGCGATGCAGGCAGGACCGCTGCTGCGTCCGGTATACCTTCCAACTTCAATTTCTAACTCAGTGCCTACACAAAAATTCGCGCTGATCTCATCTGCTATTCGCTCCAGGAGAGGGACTGGCGTTCCGGAGACCAGCACCGTAAGATATCCATCTTCGCGATGCTGATCAAGTATCTGGCAGGTGTCCTCACGCCAGTTCTTACTCACCAGGGTATCCACAACCCAGTACCATACTTGATCTGCTTCGTCCATTGTATAGCCGCGAATGTACCAGCCGAGGTGAGCGGGCCAGGGCTTCCGAAATGCGCCATCGGAGATCAATCCCAATCTATAGGCGAAATAGAGCGGATAATGATATGCCAAATACGCCCTGTGCGTCCATTGGCGCAGGTGGTGGACTTTAAAGTAATCCATAATTCCATGCCAGACATGGGCTGTCGTCAAGGTGCCATCCAAATCAAAAAAAGCTGCTCGGTTAGTAATTGAGATCGCTCCTTATTTATCATGCACAGTGCGCCGCAGGCCGCTGTTCTGGCTGCGACGCACCTGTAAATGCTTCTGATTCGAGGGTGTATTATCCTGATTCTTCAGACTTTGTTTCTTTATGCTCGCGCACCAACTCACGCCGGAGGATTTTTCCAACCGTTGTTTTCGGCAGCTCTTCACGAAATTCGACTTCGGTGGGGACTTTGTAGCTAGCCAGTTTATCACTGCACCAGGCCTTTACCTCCTCCTCAGTGAGCTCTTCACCTGGTTTTACTACTACCCATGCTTTGACCGTCTCACCCCGGTAAGGATCAGGGACACCTGCCACACCAACTTCCAGTGCCTTAGGATTATCCGTGATAACTTCCTCAACCTCGCGCGGCCATACCTGGTATCCGCTGGGTTTGATCAATTCCTTTTTACGATCGACAATATAGAAATAGCCTTCCTCATCCATGCGGGCGATGTCCCCGGTGTACAACCAGCCTTCGCGCAGGGCATTAGCTGTTTCGGTCGGCATGTTGTGATAGCCTCGCATAATCATAGGACCCTTGAGGACAAGTTCCCCGATTTCGCCAGTGGATAGATCGGTGATTTCATCATCCAGGCTGACAATGCGGCAGTCTACGTCTGGGAGCGGTAGACCAATCGATCCGGTCCGGTTTTCCCCCAGGAGCGGATTGCAGTGGGATGCTGTCGGTGCCTCGGAGAGACCGTATCCTTCGAAAACCACTCCGCCGGTTAGGGCCTCGAATTTCTCTTTCGTCTCTCTCATCAGCGGCGCTGAACCGGAAATACAAGCATTGATAGAACTTAAATCATATTTGCCAGCCTTGACATCGGGGTAGTTGTTGATCGCATTGTAAAGGGTGGGTACTCCTGGGAAGATAGTGGTTTTATATTTTTGAGCATTGCTCAACAGGTCATCCAGATCGCGCGGATTGGGAATCATCACCAATGCAGCCCCAGTATAGATGCCAAACAGCATTCCCGCAACCATGCCATAGACATGGAACAGGGGGATCGCCATTAAAACTGTCTCCTCACCATTACTCGCATCCAACATCCAGCTGCGGATCTGCATGGCATTCGCCACCAGGTTGCGGTGCATGGCGATAGCCCCTTTTGAGACGCCGGTTGTACCGCCGCTGTATTGGAACAGGGCGTTATCATCCGGAGAGACTTCGACATCAGGCCGGTCCTCTGGCTTGAAATTGTTGATTAAATCCTGCATCCAATGATCCCCCTCGGCCAACTCTATACGAAAGCCACCTTTCTTCTCTCTCGTCAAGGTGAAAAGAAAAGCCAGAATGGATGGCAGGGTTTCTTTAATATTGGTGACGACAACAGTCTTAATCTTGGTTCTTGGTTGAACTTCTTTGATCAAATTGTAGAAGTTGCTCATAACCACCATGGTTTCAATACCGGCGTCGTTAGTCTGGTGTTCAATTTCACGGGCTGAATACAATGGATTGGTTGCCACCACGATCGCGCCTAATTTGAGGATTGCAAAATAGGCCATCACGAATTGTGGAGTGTTAGGCATAAATATCCCCACCCGATCACCTTTCTTGACGCCGAGACTTGCTAGGCCTGCTGCCAGACGGTCGGTGATCTTATCCATTTCTCGAAATGAGATTTGTGCCCCCTTAAAGATAGTACACGCTGAGTCAGGGTACTTATCTGCTGCTTTGGATAACAAGCCGTGGACTGGGATTTCAGGATACTCTATATGTTGGGGAACCCCCTCATCATAACTGTTCAGCCAGGGCCGTTCATTCATGATATACCTCCTTCCAGATTATTGACCCAGGATCGAGGGAATCCATTCTGGATTCAAGAATGTAGTGGTGCAAAAAACTTGCCATTCTGCTCTCCTCGCCGCCGAATCTTTCCCGGTTCAATCCCGGGGGCAAATTGAGCGAGTTTTCCACCGACTATTACTTAAAAATAGTATAGGGATAATCAAAATAATTGTCAATTGGAATCGAGCTTCTCTCGTAGAAAAGAGGTAATTTCTGGATAGGGAGTCTGGTAATCAAACCAATAAATGTTTGGATCATCCTCCTTGAACCAGTTGGCCTGGCGACGTACAAATTGGCGGGTGCGTCTTTTGATTATCGTCAAGGTTTCTTCCAGAGTGGTCTTTCCATGCAAAAAATCAATGATTTCCTGGTACCCAATTGCAGAGAATGTCGGTAGGTCTGGAGGATACCCAGATGACAATAGGGATTCCACCTCAGCTACGAAACCTGCAGCCAACATCTCGTCTATCCGCCAATCAATCCTTGCGTAAAGTTCTGTTCGCGAGATACTCATCCCAATCAGGATGGTGTTATATGGGGATGTTCCCTTGTGTCTTTGGGCGGAGAATCGCTGCCCACTGAGAAATATGACTTCAAGGGCGCGGATGGTTCGGCGTAAATTGCGATAATCTATGTTGGCCGCGCCCACTGGATCTATCAACGATAATCTGCTGTGCAATCCTTCTTTTCCTATAGCTGCCGCCCAATTCTCGAGGGCATTGCGCAGCTGAAAATTGGGTTTTACCTCAGGTATGTGCCAGGCCTCGACAATTGCGTGAATGTATTGGCCAGTTCCCCCGACAAGAAATGGCAATTTATTTCTGGCATGGATATCATCAATCACGTTAAGTGCTTCTCGCTGGAATAAGGTTAGGCTCCAGACCTCATCCGGGTTGGCGACATCAATCAGGTGGTGGGGGACTAATTGACGCTGTTCTATGGTGGGTTTGGCAGTGCCAATATCCATTCCCCGGTAAAGAAGCCTCGAATCAGCGGAGACGATCTCTCCATCAAGCTCATTTGCGAGCTCGATCGCCAGATCCGTTTTTCCCACTGCTGTTGGTCCGAGGATGACCACCAGCGGTAGCCTTTCTTCGCTTGGGTTCTCAAAAGTCTGCTGGTTGCTCATTTCCTTTATCCGAGTTTCCCACCTGGAATCTTATTGGATTGCGTTCTCAAAATGGCTGATGACCGGATCGCGATTTGGGAATTGTTCGATGGCGATTACGTCTATTCGCCAGAAACCACCCAAATCCGGGTTTTCCTGCAGATAGTGCTCGACAGCAGAGATCAGGTTTTCGCGTTTTTGAGGCGTGATGGATTCTTCCGGATAACCGAAGGAACGCGAAGTGCGAGTTTTGACTTCAACGAATACCGTAATTTTCTCTTTTTCGTTTATTTGTGAGGGTTGTTGAGCAATTAAATCAATTTCCCCGTAGGGGGTACGCAAATTGCGGGCAATGATGGCAAAACCATGTTCAAGGAAGTATTCCGCGGCAAGGTTTTCACCCCAGCGCCCTAACGCCTGTCGGGTCTTGCTCAATTCTTGGTCCTTCGAAATAGCCGGGTCACCCGGTGAAAAAAGCTTCTTTTGTGACCAGCATATTCTAAGTACAGCTTCTGGTAGCGATCGATCATAGTCTGGGTTGTGTTCTCAATCGAATAGATCTTTGCTGTCTCTGCTGCTTGAATAGCCATTCTTTCGCGTTCATCCCGATCAGTCAACATCCTGGATAATTTGGCTGTAAATACCGCCAGATCTTCCTCTGGAGCTAAATATCCAGTGACCCCATCTTCAATCGTATCGCCAACGCCTGGAGACTGGATGCCGACGACAGGTAATCCGGATGCCAGGGCTTCAATTACCGACAATGGGTGGACTTCCGTCACCGAAGCAGTCACGAATGCATCCGCGACCTTCATGTAGGCTGGCAGCTCTTGATAAGGGATCATGCCGGTGAAATGAACCCGGTCGCTGATTCCCATAATCCTGACCCGGTCTTCCAGGTTTTCGCGCTCGGCACCGTCACCGATGATCAGCAAGCCAACATTTTCATATGTGCCGGCGATGCCAGCAAAAGCCCTCAGCAGGAATGGCAGATTCTTCTCTATGCCGATACGACCCATATAAGTCAGGATGACATCATCTTCTTTGAAACCCAGCTGCTCGCGGGGGATTGGCTGGTCTACTGATTGAAAAGGTCTGATATCAACCCCGTTTGGAATGACCTCGATCTCCGCCTCAACCCCAAGATTAATCAACACCTGTTGTAAGCCCGTTGAGGGGGCGATCACTAAATCACAGGCCTTACAGAAAGATGGCAGGTATGCTTTCAGGAAAGCGTCACCAAGGGCTTCAGGCACCATGGGTAAATATGCGTGAGCATATAAATCGTAGCGGGTATGGTTGGTGAATACGAGCGGAATACCCTGAGCGCGGCAGTAACGGATTGCCAGTTGACCGCTGGTAAATGGATGATGAACATGGATAATATCCATCGTGCGCAGAATTTTTTGTGCCTCAGAACTGTGTCGGGCGCTGAAATACAACCCGGTGTCGATCAGCTGCATTCCCCTGGTACGCACAATATTCGGCTCATCGTCCTGGTAATCGCCTCCACCGAAAGTAAAAACATAAACTTTGTATCCAGCTTTTTCGAGGAAGCGTTTGCTCAGCGAGATGACGTTGGTTACCCCGCTAACGTGAGGTTTATAGGCATCTGCCATCATTCCAATGCGCATGAATATACTCTCCAATAATGAATCCTAAGCGCTTTGGTTATTCCCGTCAAGAAATCGGTTAAAATGCAAACGTGGAAAGGACGACTTATCTTCCCGATGCTGATCGATTGAGCATCCTATCTGCAGCCATCTTGCTGGCCTATGCCGCGAGCCGCTTCGTTGAAATTCCCGCTCGTGAATTCGGTCTTCAGCTGCCGGGATTCTACCTAGCTGTCGAGTTGAATATACACACTGTGGTTGCCCTGTTAGTTGCTGGATTAACGGCCACGGGAGCCGATCTTCTTCTGCGGGATCATCCAGCATTGGGTGAAAAAAGGACTGTTGAGCACTGGTTGCTACCAGCTCTGACTGCATTGACACTTGGGATTCCCTTGAATCAAATGCCGGTCGGGCTTCAATGGTTGATCAGTTTTGCGATTGCGGGTATCGTGATAATGCTGGTATTGGTGTCGGAGTACATCGCAGTCGATCCCGAAGATGAGCGCTATCCTATAGCCAGTGCAGCGTTAACAGCTGTCGCTTATGCATTATTTTTAATTTTGGCTATCGTACTGCAATCAGCTACTTTTCGCTTGTTTTTGATCCTGCCAGCCTTGCTCCTGGCAGCGGGATTGGTCAGTTTGCGAACCCTCCACCTGCGGTTGAAAGGAAGATGGCTTTACCTGCGGACCTTGGTGATCATGGTGATCTTAACTGGCATGATCTCTGCTTTCCACTATTGGCCTTTATCTCCTGTTGCCTACGGGCTCTTAATCCTTGGTCCGGCGTATTCGTTGACCAGCTTGATCGGCGCCCTATCCGAAGGGCAGCCTCTAAAACGCGCCATCATCGAACCCGCAGTCGTGCTTCTGGTAGTTTGGGGAGCCGCAGTTTGGGTGGCTTAGAAGTGCTCTACCTGCAGATGGTCCATTATCAGACCATGATCGATCAAGTAAAAAAGTTTGAAAGGGAGGAAACCTGCGGGTTGATCGCCGGCGTGGATCAGACCAGCCAGGCAGTCTATCCAGTCATGAATATCCTACACAGTCCGGTCAGGTATAGGATGGATCCTGAGCAGCAGTTAAAGGTTTTTAATCAGATTGATGAGAACGAGTGGGAGTTGTTGGCTATCTACCACTCGCACCTTCAAGGACCCCCTAGACCGTCAAATCTGGATGTCGCCGAAGCAGCCTATCCGGGTGTGGTCCACTTAATTTGGTCACCTACAGCTGGAGGGTGGGAATGTAATGGATTCCTGATTGAAAAGGGACTGGTAACTGAGGTGCCGATCCAGATTATTGATCGGGATTCAGTCGGCTGACCTAATAATAGTCCTCGTCATCCTCAGATGAGGTGGGAGGTTCCTCATAAAGCTGTTCGTACAGCGCAAATAAGTTTCGGCTGTGCAGTTCCTCGGCTAACCCACCGATCAGCACCCTGCTTTTTCCACAATCTTCAACTCCCACCTCTTCCAGCAGGTCCCAGGGATATTTCCTGCGGCTGGCTTTGCGCACTGCTCTGCGGATTGCGGAAAGATAGGCCAGGTTATCCTTAATGCTGCCTTCAACTTCGCCCCGCAAAACGATGTCTCCATGACCCTGGACGACATTCTCCAACCCCATTTGCCCAATCTGCTTCAGGGAGAAGACCATATCATCGGCGTTTCCATCAACGATATAAGGGATTGGCATGAACACATCGCCCGCGAACAAGACCCGGTCTTCTTCCACAATGATGCCAAGATTATCCGGGCTGTGACCTGGCAGCGATATCAGGGTTAGCGTTTTCTTCCCGACCCGCAGACTTAATGATCCTTCTGCAAAAGTGAGATGGGGGAGGACAATCCGGCCTTGCCTGAAAGTAGTGCCCTGTTTTTTTGCAGCTTCTAGTGAGTCGCGACCACGTGTGTCCAGAAGATCCCGGCAAAGTACGCTTGAGACCACAGTTGCATTTGGAAAAAGGTAGTTTCCCCAGGTGTGGTCAGCGTGGTAATGCGTATTGATCACATATCTGATCGGTACCTGGAGTTCTTGTTCGATGAATTCGCGAATCTCAATCGTCTCTTCAGGAAGGGCCAGGGTGTCAATCACCACAGCCCAATTTGGCCCGACCACTGCCCCGGCGTTTACCTGGGCATATACATCACTCTGGAAGGAGTAGACGTTTTCAGCTACTCTCTCTCGTTGCACCATCTATCAATTCCTAAGCTAAAATCATTCTGGAGATCCTCCAGAAATGACTGAATGGTTTGATTAATTCAGGGTTATCCGCTGAATTAGAGAAGAATAGCACAAATCGGGGGTCAAAGTCAAGATAGTTTGACATAATATTCGGGTTGAAATGAAATGATCTTCCATAATGATTTGAGGTGGAGATAGGTTTCCTTGACAGGCATCAGGCGCTCAGGTACAATTCCGCTACCCTAAAGCCGGGGCCTGTAGCGCAGTGGGAGCGCGCTTCAATCGCACTGAAGAGGTCGCGGGTTCGAATCCCGCCAGGTCCACTGGTCCGGGAGGGAAGCCCCGCCCCGGCTGGAAAAGCTAAGGGCCCATGGCGCAGCTGGGAGCGCGTCTCAATGGCATTGAGAAGGTCGAGGGTTCGAATCCCTCTGGGTCCACAAATACACCCCGATCGTGATCAGTTAGTTGACATTCGATGAAGACTGATCGAGATCACTTAACAAACACATATCAAGTTAACGCAGGAGTAGTAAACTATCCAGCAGCGAGTTGGGAGAGCGAGGTGTGAGCCCAACAGGGTGCCCCTGGAGCGCCAGGTGAAGGTTGAACTCGCCTGCAATGCCAGGTATTCTGGTAGATTCCGTCGGTGAAAGTATCGCACCCAACTGGCAGGTGGGCGCAGTACGGATAGCTGGCGGCGGGTATCGCCCGTTATCGCGTTCCTGAGTGGCTTCTTCTCGAATATATCATTTGAGATAAGCAAGCAGGGTGGTACCACGGAGCAAACCCTTCGCCCCTGAACAGCGGAGGGTTTTTTGATCCGTTCATTTAACGTTAATCGGCGTATAGCAGGTTTTTTTTTCGTGGAGGTGCGTTATGAGATCGATGAATTTTACAAGAGGATCATCCCTTGAATTCTCCCTACTCACGCGCCTGCTTGGCCTCAATCTCAAAGGAATTTAACAATGGTTCAGAGAAGTTCATCAGAAAAAATGAGAATGAGGCACAAGAGATGTACCCACAATACAATCCTAAAGATATTGAATCGAAATGGCGGCGTGAATGGCAGATTGCAGATCTGTATCGCGTGTCGGATTCTGAAGATAAGCCCAAATATTTCTGTCTAGATTTTTTCCATATCTACCGGGAATGGCCGTCTTGCGATCCTGAGCTGGCGGAGGAGGAATTTACCCAGATTCCCATCCAGGTCAATGGCAAGGTGGGTAACCTTGTTGAAGTCCCCTTCTTTGCTGGACGGTCTGAGGTTGAAGCAGCTGCTTTCAATCTGCCGAAAATCAAGCAGGTAAGGAAGTAAGGTCTGGGTGTGGAAGTGATTTATGTGCCGGGTAAAATCATGAACATCCTGACCAAGCATCGAAACGGAGGATAAATGACCATTGTCCTGGCAACTGCCTGGCATCCTCGTGGAGAACTTGACCGGTTTCTCAAACTGCTGTCGATCCTCCAGGAAGCATATACTGGGATGGCCATCTCACTGCCGCCAGGAATAGAAGATTCGTTTGTCCAGCAGATCGAGAGTCTGGATTCGGTAGAGGTAGTTCTGACTCCTGACTGGTCATGGGGTCGCTATCTCGCCTTGCAGTGGGCTATGCAATTTCCTGGCACGCATGTTCAATATGCAGATTTCGATCGTCTTCTGCGGTGGATCGAGACCAGGCGGGAAGAGTGGCAGGAAATCCTGCAGGTGATCCAGGGCCATGATTGTTTGATCATTGGTCGCACACCCGATTCTTACCAGACTCACCCGCAAGCATTGGTGAATACCGAAGCGATCAGCAACCAGGTGATCTCTTATCTCCTCGGCCAATCTCTCGATATCAGCGCCGGATCAAAGGGATTTTCACGTCAAGCGGGTGAGTTCATTTTGGAGAATTGTGAACCAGGTCATGCCCTGGGTGCCGATGCAGAGTGGCCGTTAGTGCTCAAGAAAGGTGGATTCCAGGTGCATACCATTATGGTGGAAGGATTAGATTGGGAATCTGCCGACCGGTATCGACAGGAAGCCGCCGACGCACAAAGCCAGAAAGATGCTGCTGCGGCATATGATGCAGACCCCCAGAATTGGGCCAGGCGAGTTGCTGTGGCGGAGGAGATCATCAGACTTGGTCTCGAAACAGTGGATCGAGTGATTCCCTCAATCGGAAATCAGGAAAATAGCGTATCGAGTAATCTCAATTCGTCAATAGATGAGGAATCTAATTTCGACTGAATCAAGCAGAATGGTTATAATCGCCAGGAAACCACTAGAAGAATAAGAGTTGTCTACGAAAAGTTATTCATAGATAAAAGAAGAGAATTATTACGGAGAGAAGAATGCCTGAACACCAAGAGTACAATCCCGCGGAGATCGAAACCAAATGGCAGCAGCGCTGGGAGGAAGATGGTTTATACAATGCAGATATTGATAAATCTAAGCCAAAATTCTATGCCTTGACCATGCTGCCATACCCATCCGGTGATTTGCATATCGGTCACTGGTATGCCATGACCCCATCAGATGCCCGGGCACGTTATATGCGCATGCGCGGCTACAATGTCATGTTTCCCATGGGATTTGATGCCTTCGGGTTACCTGCGGAGAATGCGGCGATTAAAAATAACATCCATCCCAAAGAATGGACCTATGGGAACATCGTGCGCATGCGTGAACAGCTGCGCACGATGGGTTCCATGTACGATTGGCGGCGAGAGGCGGTCTCCTCTGATCCGAAGTACTACCACTGGTCGCAGTGGTACTTTAACAGGCTTTATGAAAATGATCTTGCCTATCGCAAGATGTCGCCGGTTGATTGGTGCCCGAACTGCAATACCACCCTGGCACGGGAGCAGGTGTGGGGGGAGGATCGCCATTGTGAGCGCTGCGGTACCCCTGTGATTAAGAAGGATCTTGAACAGTGGTTCTTCCGCACCACGGCTTACGCAGAGGAGCTATTGGATTTTTCCCCCATCGACTGGCCGGAAAGAGTCATCACCTTGCAGACGAACTGGATCGGGCGCAGTGATGGTGCCGAGGTGCATTTCGCGGCCGAGTCTGCAAATTTATCTGAAGAGGAAGCACGCATCACGGTTTTCACCACTCGTCCGGATACTCTATGGGGGGCGACGTTCATGGTTTTGGCTCCCGAGCATCCGTTGGTCGAGAAGATCACGACTGCTGAGCAGAAAGAGCTGGTTGATGATTACGTTCACCAGGCGATGCGCCAGACGGATATCCAGCGCGAATCTGCCGAAAAAGATAAGACCGGGGTATTCACGGGTGGGTATGCGATCAACCCGGTCAATGGCGAACATATCCCGATCTGGATCGCAGATTATGTCTTGATGACCTATGGAACCGGGGCGATCATGGCGGTTCCGGCCCACGATGAACGGGATTTTGAGTTCGCCTTGAAGTTCGGATTACCGATTCTACCGGTGATTGATCGCCCGGATGGCTTGACAAAATCGTTCGCACCGGCTGGAACGGTGAAGCCGGGATTTGCGCGGGCCTTAGAAGAGCTTGGGATTCCAAGTGAAGAGCATGAAAGGGGATTATACATAACCATCCCAATGGGGCAACTGGAAAACTATCTGGAGGTCATCCCCGAGTATCTAGAGCAAAACGCCTGGAATGAGATCGTTGGCACTGGGTGGTACTTCATCTTCAGTGATGGAGTCTTCGAATGGGACTCTCATGAAAGTGAAGATCGCATACTGGCACGCTGTAAAGAGTTAGAGCCCCAGGTTGCAGGTGCCCGGACGCTGATGGAGATGCTTTGGGGGGGTGAAGAGTTCTACCGGGATGCCCTCTACCACCATGAATATGGCACCATGATCCATTCTGATGTGTTCAGCGGGACGCCGGGTGATGTAGCTGTACAACAGGTAAATGAATGGTTGGAAAAACGTGGGGTGGGAAAGGCAGCTGTCAATTACCGTCTGCGCGATTGGTTGATCTCCCGCCAGCGATATTGGGGTGCCCCAATTCCGATCGTTTATTGTCCTGAACACGGCGCAGTGCGGATACCTGACGATCAGCTACCGGTATTGCTGCCCGAAGATGTCGAGTGGCTGCCAACTGGTGAGAGTCCCTTGAAGCTGCACCCAACCTGGAAGCATACCACCTGCCCAATCTGTGATGAACCCGCAGTGCGGGAGACAGATACCATGGATACCTTTATGTGCTCTTCATGGTACCACCTGCGCTACTTGAGCCCGGATTACGATCAAGGACCATTCGATCCGGATGAGTATGATTATTGGATGCCAGTTGACATTTACACCGGGGGTATCGAGCATGCCACCATGCACCTGATCTATACCCGGTTCTTCCACAAGGCTGGTCGCGATATGGGCATCATGCAGGGGCCGGAGCCAATGTCTCAACTACGCAATCAGGGCATCATCCTGGGTGAGGATTCGGAAAAGATGTCCAAGAGTCGCGGGAACGTGATCGCCCCGGATGAGCTGGTTGCTCGCTACGGCGCTGATACAGTGCGTGCATACCTGATGTTCTTCGCCCGGTGGGATTTAGGTGGACCATGGAACAGTAGCGGTATCGAGGGTACCGTACGTTGGATTCGCCGTACTTGGAACCTGTTCACTGAGCCTGGTCAAACTGGAAATCCAGCCCAGGAGACGACACGCACCTTACGCAGAAAGGTGCACCAGACTCTGCAGCAGGTGACTCACGACTTTGAAACTTTTGAATTTAATACCATCATCTCTGCTTTGATGGAGCTGCTCAACGATATGCAGAAAGCGCGTGATAATGGCGTGGCTGGCTCGGATGCCTGGGATGAGGCGGTGGATATCTACCTGCGCATGCTGGCGCCAGTTGCTCCACATGTAGCGGAAGAAATTTGGCTCAAACTCGGTAAACCTTACTCGATTCATGCCCAGTCTTGGCCAGAAGTTGATCAGAAAGCTGCTGCCGAGGAGCAGATCACGCTGGTCGTACAGGTCAACGGTAAGGTCAGGGATCGGATTTCAGTGCCAGTGGATATTAGTGAAGAGGAAGCCAAGGAACTTGCGCTCAGCTCCACGGCTATCGCAAAGTATTTAGCTGATAATGAGCCGCGCAAAGTTATTCTCGTACCGGGAAAATTGGTCAATATTGTGGTGTGAAAATAATTGATTTATTCAAAGTGCGACGCACCTCGAGGTGCGTCGCATTTGCCTTATCCGGTGGGAAAATCCCCATGTAGGGGCGAAGCAACCTAGGGTATTTATCAAGTCATTGATGATTTCTTTCTAGGTTGCTTCGCCCTTCCCTAATCAGCTGAATTTACTCCCCGTATAAATAATCCAAAGGGGATGAAACAGACCATGCCCATGATGAAGACGATGACGATATCGATCAAGCTGAAAGGTGCCGGGGTGATCAGCGGCTGTAAAATCATGAAAATTATCAGTCCAATGAATAACATGCTCGCCTGGAACAGCAGCCCCATCCCGGAAACATAGCCAAGAGCTATGCGCTGCCAGAGTAAAATCCCTCCGATGATCATCGCTGGGCTGATTAAGAAATCTGCGATCAATACTGTCAGTTCGGTCGAAGCAATCGATGTATGGTTGATAATGGCGAGAATCATGACGGCAAAAACCCGCAGCATGAACAGGATCCCAAAACCGAAAAGAATCACACCGGTCAACCTTTCCGGTACACGCCCTGTGAGCTGCTTCTGAACAACTTGGCTGTCAGTACTAGCCACAACACCAATGATCGTATAAGCGCTCAAAACAACCAGGCTGAGATACAACAGGTAGAGAGCGTTGAACGGCATGCTGTAAACGTAGGCCACATAGTTGTAAAAAACGTATACAAGGGCACCCGGCCAGAAGAGCAATCCGATTAGTTTCTGCCGGCGAGTGAGCCATAAGGAGCCAAGCAGGATTGGCACGCCAATGAGCAGGTTAACCACATCATTTGGCATGAACGTCCTTTGCAGCTCCTCCGTAGGATAAATCACATCCGCGTTTATGATCCCCCCCACTGATGCAATGGTCATGATCAGAACGATGATCAGCGAAGATAGGTAGGCGAATTTCAGTTCATGCCTGATCGGCAGATCAGTTTGCTGCTGGTGGATTGTGTTCATCTCTTCGCCCTCCAATTTTATTAAAACCCAACGCTTGAGAAGGTTGATAGCTGAGC
>JBFFEL010000066.1:0-19479 GCA_041558875.1 Anaerolineales bacterium | reverse complement strand
CTGCGTCTCATCGTGGGTGATTATACCTGACAGGGCAAAATTCCAGGGAGAGCCGACCGCTTATCCCTGAAATAATATCTTCAACTTATGAGCTAGTATATCGGCAGGCTGGGATCGACTTCCTGTGCCCAGGCGTTAATGCCTCCCTTGAGATTTTTCACCTTGCGGAAGCCAGCGCTGGCCAGCAGCTCCAGGGCGCGGGCGGAACGGGTGCCACCTTTACAGAAGACGACCATGTCATCGGCGCTGTCCAGCTCGGAGAGGCGGGCGGCCAGCTGTCCCAGGGGGATCAGGTCGGCGCCCTCCAGGCGGGAGATCTCAAGTTCGTGCGGCTCGCGCACGTCCAGCAGGTGAATGTCCTCGCCCTGCTGTAATTTCTCGGACAGCTGCAAAGCCTCGATATCCCAATCGCCTCCCACGCTGCCTTCCTCATGGTCGTGCCCAGGTACACCGCAGAATTCTTCGTAATCGATCAGCTCGGTGACTTCCGGATTTGGACCACAAATCTTGCAGTTCGGATTCTTGCGCAGGTTTACGAAATCGAAAGACATGTCCAAGGCGTTGAAGAGCAGTAAGCGCCCATTAAGGGTCTCCCCGATGCCCAGGATCAGCTTCAACGCCTCGGTCGCCTGCAAGGTGCCAATAATCCCCGGCAGCACGCCCAGCACGCCGCCTTCAGCACAAGAAGGCACCAATCCCGGTGGGGGCGGCTCAGGGAACAAACAGCGGTAGCAGGGACCATGACGGGCGTCGAAAACGCTCACCTGGCCGTCAAAGCGGAAGATGGAGCCATAGACATTCGGCTTGCCTAACAAGACGCTGACATCGTTTGATAGATAGCGGGTGGGGAAGTTATCGGTGCCATCGATCAGGATGTCGTAGTCCTGGGCGATGCGCATGGCGTTTTCAGAAGTAAATGGCTCGTTATAGACCTCGACCTGGATATCAGGGTTGATATCCAGCATCCTCTGGCGGGCCGATTCGACTTTCAGCTGGCCCAGCTGGGAGGTGCCGTGGATCACCTGGCGCTGGAGGTTAGACTCATCGACCACGTCATAGTCAACCAGGCCAATGCGCCCGACACCGGCCGCGGCCAGGTACAGGGAGACGGGGGAGCCCAAGCCCCCGGTGCCGATTACCAGCACGCTGGCGGCCTTGATCTTCTTCTGGCCGGATAAGCCGACTTCCGGGATCAACAGGTGGCGGCTGTAGCGCAGGATCTCTGCGTGATTAAGATCAATATTTCCGTTGTCACCACTCATAAAAAGTTCCTCTTGTTTTGGACCTTGCGTAAAATCGCCTGGAAACTGAAGGATTGCCCCTCAACTTCCTCGATTTGTCTTTGTAGTTTTTCGGCGCTGGAGACTCCGTGATTAACCCGGCGAGGTCTGCCGCGCGCGTCTATTATAAAGGTGGTTGGGACGCTGAGCACGCCCCAATAGTCAGCCAGATCTGGCCGGGCCGCGGCGTCGACCTCGACCACCTGGACCGCGTCAGCCATCCGTTCTTGCAGACGGGTCAAGGCCGGCCGCTGGATTGTTTTACAGGGCACACAGGAAGGCGTGGTGAAATAAAGAATGGCCGGGACACCTGGGTGGAGTTCTTCCAATCCCAGGCGCCTGCTTCTTACCCGGACGATGATCAGCCTGTTGGCTGCCCAATAAACAGCCACCAATATACCGGCGATGATCAGTGCCCAAATTGCCCTGACCAACAGGTCGGAAATCATCTCAAGCCTTCGCCTTGGGGCGCATACCGGGAAATGTATTTCCGGGCGGCATTTTCACGAATCCGGGGACCGACAGACGTCCTAACCAGTAATAAATCGCACAGCCGGCGCAGAATCCGGCAAACAGGTTCAGGCCGGCCAGAAAGACGACCAGCCAGACCAGGATCCAACCAACTGTGCTCGCGCCAAGAAACAGCGCCATCGCGGCCAGCCCCACCACGATCGCGCCGAAACCCTGGGCGAAGCGGTGGGGTTCAGGATTGTCTTCCAGGATATCCGGTTTAACCAATCCTCTTGGTTTCAAAAAAAGCCGGTAGACGAAACCAAAACCGGGTACACTTCGAACCGCGCCAATGGCCATAACCAGAGCCACAAGGGCTACCAACCAGGAAAGGTTGAGAATGAAGGCCAGGACACTCAAACTAATGATGAAAGCCTGGTTGGTGCGGATGGCAGAATGATCGACCATCCCAAGACCACCAGCAATGCTGGGAACGATCATCAGGCGGTCAGTCTCTTTTACGGGGGTATCCATCAACTGCAGATGGCGAACATCCTCGCTATTTATGTAAAGATTGACAAAGGGGCGCAGTTCTCCGTGTCCATTAAACAGGTGTTGGCGCAGGTCTGGGTGCTGCTGGATCAGGCTTTGCATGACCTGCCCAACATTTTCACCGTCAACAGCGACCTCAGCCTGTCCTTGAGTGTAAGCCCGCAAGGGGGAAGGAATTTTTAATTGTGCCATGTTCTTGTTTTCTTCTTTTCCGGTGCCAATTTTTATGGATATTGGATATTTGGTATTAGTAATTAATAAATCATGAATTTGATATGGTAGTTGCGAGTGAGAAAGAGGATCGACCTATGAATTAACCTGTTCTCCGACCTTAACCAATTCTTCGCTGAAACTTGCCCGGTCTTCACTGAGTCGCCAGGAGCGGCTTTCGACCGCTTTTTCCTCGATCACACTTGTGATCAGGTAGGAAAAGTTTGGCCAGGCCCACTGGCGATCAAATTCGGAGGGCCGGTTGGGGTGGTCCGGGTGAGAGTGGAAGACTCCGACCATTTCCAAACCCAGGCGGTCAGCCTCCTCTTCTCCCTTCAGGTAATCCTGGGGAGAGAGCTGGTAGCGATCATAACGCGCCCCGGCCTCGCGCACATTCTCCAGGGGGAGGATCTCACTCACCTGGTGGTCCTGCCCGATGATTTCACCCAGCATCAACCCCGCTCCTTCTTCCGGATAAGACTGCTCACCATGCAGGTGGATGCGATTCAGGATGACTTGGGGAATGATCAGGGTCATAGGCCAGCCTCCCAAAAATTCTCGCTCAGGTACTTGTAGCCAGCATCCGGGAAGACAGTCACGACTGAACCCTGCTCCAGTTCAGAAGCGATCTGCAGGGCGGAAACTGCAGCCGCGCCAGAAGAAACGCCAACAAAGAGGCCTTCCTCGCGCGCCAGCCGCAAAGTCATCTCATAAGCCGCCTCAGTGGGCACCTCCAGAATGCGGTCAGGGAAGGATTGGTCGAATATTCCCGGCTGGATAGCGGTAGGCATATGCTTCAAACCTTCCAGGCCGTGAAAAGCCGCATCCGGTTGGACGCCAATGATTTGAACGTCCGGGTTGTATTGGCGCAGATAACGCCCAATGCCCATCAATGTGCCCGATGTACCCAGACCAGCCACGAAATGGGTGATATCTCCACCGGTTTGCTCAACGATCTCCGGACCGGTGGTCTGGTAGTGGGCCTGCCAGTTGGCGGGATTGTTGTATTGGTCAGCGTAGAAAAATCGCTGGGGATCTTGGGCGGCCATCTCACGGGCAATTTCAATGGCCCCATCAGTGCCTTCCAAAGGATCTGATAGAACCAGATCGGCGCCAAGTGCCTTTAGGATGGTGATCCGCTCTGGACTGGCGTTGGCGGGGATAACCAAGGTAACTGGGACCTCGAAGGCCGCCCCCAAGGTGGCATAAGCGATGCCCATATTGCCAGAAGTGGAATCGAGCAGCCGCCGCTCACCGGCAAGTTCACCTGCGGCCACGGCAGCCCGGATGATGTTCAAAGCGGGTCGATCTTTCACGGAACCGCCGGGATTGAACCACTCTGCTTTGGCATAAACCGGAACCCGGCGGGAGAGACGCCGTAGTGAAAGCAATGGCGTGTTCCCGACGTGAAACTCGACTCCCAAAGCAGGTGGTGCTAACAGGCTTGATTTTTTATCTATGACGAGGGTCGTCATCAGTGATTCTCCATACACCAGGATGCGTAATTGGATATATCGAAATATTTCTCAATTAGACGTTCACGCTCCAGTGATTATTACCAATTAAATTAAAGCGGCCAACAGAGATCAAAAAAGGGCAGTTAAACCTTACCGGCTCTGCGGGATTTACTTCGCAAGCGGGGGCACAACCACCCTACCTCGACTGTTGGCCGTTAGAATGAAGAGGCGGTGGTTATGAACCCCGCCCTATACAGGTGCACCTTACCAAGAGAACTCCTTAATATTTATGAGTTAATTTATAATTATTGTATTATATGCTATTTACCTGGATTGTCAAGAGGAAATCTCAAGTTTGGATATTAGCGAAGATCAAAGAGTAAAGATGAGCAATGCGGTCTTAACAATGCGATTTAAGATGCGCCAATTCAAAACTGTTTTGTTTTTAGCGAACCTATGTGTAACGTTTCCCCTCCCCTTTTTTGCTTACTTGTCCGATCTTTTGTCCGAAAACCAGGAATATCGGTTGGGATTCATGAAATACTCAAGTTTGTGGGTGGGGGCATGATAGATGACAGATCGCATGATAGTGAATTATTTCACAAACGTGCGTAGCATGTTCACCCATCAGCTTCACCAGCTGCCATATCAGCTTGCTGAAGGCAAGGGATGATTGTATGCCTTTATCAGTGCAGAACTGCCAGTTATCACATTTCCATTACCGGAAGAAACGGCCGAATACGTAGCTGACCAGCCAAGGTGGAAAAGAAGTAGAAAGAAAGCTAATGGCTGGGAAATGTCAGGATCAAATCACAACCTAACCCGATCCTGATTGGTGAAGCAATACAAGCAATGATATGCGGACTTAGAATTGACGCCGAATTTGACCCCAAACGTATCATAATAAAACTCCCCACAAAGCAGATCTCGAACCAATTTCCTGCGATGCGATTTGGCAATTAGCACCAGCGCTGTTTCACGTGAAACAGTGCTGACTGAAAAGAAATATTCCCAATTGCGAACAGAATGGCCAAACTGGGATACGTACTATCTGTGGCTATCCACCCCGTTTTGGGATTCCAGCAGCTGATCACAGGGCCAGATGCTGTATAAATTCAAGTGGATGACTCCGGTCTCACCATAGTCGGTATAGGAACAGGTGTAGTAATCCTTGTGAACCACATTGGCAGCCAAGTCTCGCAGCCCGAAGTCCACCGTGTAGTAGTGTTTATACTCGCTGTTTTTATTGTAGGCATAGGCGGAGCCAAATTCGTTATATTTATTCGACAAGATAACATCTTTGTAATCCTCCATCCAGCCTGCAATCGCCTCGCTAGGACTCGGGTAGCCGCCAGCCACGACCTCGCCAAAGACCCGCCAGTGGAAGCAGGCATCATTTAAACGATCGCCTGGATCCGAGCCGTCCGATCCTATCGTGTCAACAAAGCCGTTGTGGGCCATATCGTTGCTGTGACGCAGTGCGGCCTGGCTTATCTTGTCAGAATGCTTAAGTGCGGACGAGCCATGATTCACCCTGACTTCATTGATTCCGCTTTCTAAGGCCAGATCCTTGTCCGGGTCGTTGGGTGGGATCAATGGTCGCGGGACACAGGTATCAGTGTAAACGATGGGCAAGAATTGGTCATAAGCAAGGGATATATCATCCTTGGCATTGACTGGTTGGGAGTTTTGTTCAAATACGACCAGACCAAATAGAAGAATAAAGGTCAGCAGGAGAGTCCCCCTCACGAGCGCGTGTTTATTCAAATCACAACCCCCTTTCACTTAATCTAAATAAGTTTTGATCGAGATGATAGTTAACTTTACCTCAAGTTGCCACTTACCCTGCGGATGTCTTTCTGAGGAGCGAAGCGACGAAGAATCTCAGTCCTGGGTGAAGAATCAGCTGAATTATGGAGAGATTCTTTGCTCGTACCTCGCTCAGAATGACGTGATTCCGGTTGGTAGCAACTTAAGTTAACTTTACATGAGATATTCGCCAAAAGCAAGTAATGGTCTAACCTGATGTTCCCACACGCAAGACGATACTCGAACCAATCGATATCCCCACATTGAAGGGAGGTGAGTTGGTCAGGACTTATTCACCTGCGGATTGAATCTGGGATTTGTGTCCACTTCAATCAGTCAATAATGGCAGGGTGTGAGCCTTTGCTGAACGAAGTGAAATGACTCCGCCTGGCGCATGGGGTTGGACACATAGATTAGGTGAGTAGTGAGGCTGAGTTGAAAATAATATCTGTTCTTTATTCAGATTCCAGTATGTGGTTGACGTCGAGGATAGAGAATGGCCCCTTGCAGGATTTCCCGATTTTACGTGCAACCTGATCAGTGAATCAATGTCGAGGGTGGAGCCTGTGCTGAACGAAGTGAATTAATACCCCCTTGGGCAATGATTGTGAATTATTTTAGAGAGTTTCGCGTTCGATACCGCGCGCCTGTCCCCACTCATCCAGCAGCTCTTCCACGCTGTCGAGATATGCATCCAGCGCCGAGACTCGTTCCCGGAAAGCGGGCCCAAACAAGCCCAGCTCGCTGAATGACGCAGCCCAGGTTTCGACCTGGGGAGAATCGGAGGGCAGCAACTTGACAGCTTTGAGCCAGGTGCGCAGCAGAGGCCACAGCACATCTTGCGGCGAATCGCCCCCAACCAGACTCTCAAAAGCCCGCCGGTAATAAGCGAAGCGATCTGGATGGAGCCGGGCTGTAACGTTCTCTTCAGGCACAGCGCGATAAGCCTCCTCCCAGGCGCCAATCCGTTTGTGCAGCTGCTCCACATCTACCTGGGAGCCGCCCAGCAAGCCTACCAGGCCAGCATACAGGCCTGAACGATCCACCGCGTTCGCCCGGCCTGGAAAATGCACCATAAATCGCCGGTCAGTGAGAGGGGGACCGGTCAGACAGGCCACAGCATTCACAGCGTTTCCAACAGCCCGCAGGTAGTGAACTACCTGCGCCAACTCAGGCTCACTTTTGCGATCGTGCAGGGCTAACCAGATCTGTCGGGCATGTTCAGCCTGACCCTGGACCCTGGAGAGCACATTTTCAGGCTGGTTGAACTGGCCGCGCACACTGGCCTGAGTAAAATCCATGAAATGTTGCGGATCATACATTATATTGCAATTTATTATGCAGTACCCGAGCCAGGGGTGCTGGCGCAGTGCCCGCGCCTGGTTGTAATCATCACGACTATGGTGGGCGATGTCCAGGTGTACTTCGTCTGTCAGGCGCCGAATCTCCCGCTCTGGGCTGACAGCATCATTGTGAATGAAGAACAGGTCAATATCCGCGGTCCCCCCCAGCAAAGGATCGCCGCTGAATAAAGAGCCGGCCAGATAGATCGCCAAAAGGCTGTGATCCTGACGCGTACGTTCGGCGACAGTATCCCGGGCGATCTTATTCAGCATGGCAGTGGTAATACGCATCTTTGTTATCCTATTATTGCATCTGCTTGCCTAGGGGCAGCTCTTGCTGGAACGGTGGCAGGCGGAGCGTCTGCCTGATGCGATTTTCAACGAACTGCAAGGCTTCAGGGTTGCGCACATAATCCAGGTTATCGGTATCGATCGGTAGAACCGCCGTCCCCTGGTGGTGATCCCCGAAAAAGCCTTCATAGGCGATGTTCAGCTGGTGGATGTAATCTTGCTCCATGTTGCGCTCATAGGGCCGGTCGCGAAAAGCGATGCGCTCCATTAAAGTCTCGGTGCTGGCACGCAGATACAGGATCAAATCGGGTTTGATGATCTTTTCAGCCAGGGCATCATGGACCCGATAGTACATCTCCAATTCATCCCCGACCAGGTTGATGCGGGCGAAAAGGGCATCCTTCTCGAAGGTGTAGTCAGAGAACAGGTTCTCTCTTTCGGCGAGCAGGTCGCCAACAGCTTTGCGCTGCTGGTGATAGCGGCTCAGCAGGAAGAAGATCTGTGTTTGGAAGGCATACCTTTCCCGGTCGGCGTAGAAATCAGATAAAAAAGGATTTTCCTCGAAAACTTCGAGCAGCAATGCGGCTTGAAAAGCTGGTTGGAGCAGGCGGGCAAGCGTGGTTTTTCCAACACCAATTACACCTTCGATGGCAATGTACATATGCGTTTATTTTATAAATTATCTTGTCAGCAGGATGTTGGCCCCTTGTTTTCGTAGTACAGTATATCGCCGTTAAGCATACCAGCGATCCCTACCCCGCGCAACCTTCTGCCCCGATTAACCTCAACATCTCCAGCTTGACTTTCCGAAATCCTGGGCTAAACTTTGATCGTGAAGTTAGGTAATACAACCATTATTTAGGGAGGAATCGATGCCAGGACTAAATCTCGTTCAATTGATCGGTAATTTAGGTAGGGATCCGGAAGGGCGCTACACACCCAGCGGGACCAGGGTCTGCAACTTCAGCCTGGCGGTTACCCGGCGCTGGACGGGCAGCGATGGCGAACCTAAAGAAGCCACGGATTGGTTCAATATCGAGGCCTGGGGACGCCTGGGAGAGATCTGCCAGGAGTACCTGACCAAAGGCAGCCTGGTTTATATCTCTGGGCGCCTGCAGACTGACCGCTACGAGCACGAAGGTGAGACCAGGTTTTTCACGAAAGTGATCGCCCAAAAGATGCAGATGCTCGACCGGAAAGACCAGCCGGAAGAGCCGGCTTCTGAAGCGGAAGAGGTTGAATAGGTCGTTTTAACGGCGATATTCACAGCTCTGTAGATCGAATTTTTAATTGGTGGAATGAGCAATAAGTGTTCTATATCGCCAAGAGCGTGGGAATAACTCGCGCCATAGCTTAACTGGTTCTCTCAATCGCCAGCCCAATGATGTCACCGATGGTGATATCCTGGTTGGCCTATGCAAGGGATAGAATTAGTAAGCTCTATTTAATTTGATTTGGTTTGCGAATATCTTCACAATTTAGATACAATGTTGATCTGGGATTCAGTTTCCTATATAATGGATTTGGTCGCAACAAAATTGTAAGCAACCCAGGCGGGAATTAGACCAGTTGAAGGTCTAAATAACATCAGTCCACACATAGAAGACGCCGACCGAGAGTTGGCTGCCTCGTTTTCTCGATTAGGGGAATTTGCCATACGAGAATGAACGATTCCTGATTCTCGATTCAAAGTTCTTGGGATATTCAAACGATTGGAGAATAGAAATATGTTTAAAAGACGATTTATCCTCATTTTTATTATTGTAGTACTGCTAGCTAGTATCACCACTCCAGCATTGGCAATAGAACCTGATAAATCTTCCTCTATGATTCCCCAGGATTTCCATGTTGCGGACTGCGGTGATTTCGAGGTACGGATCGAAGGCACGTTATATTACGATGAGACCGTTTTTTATGACAAAGATGGGAACTTTGATCGGTTTCGGTGGCATATAACAACGGATGATCTATATTACACTGTTCCGGATACGGGGAAAGAAGCCCGAGGTTCAACCACCTTCAATTGGACTGCTGGTATAGGGGTAGATATGACTGTCGGACCAACATATAAACTCACTATACCGGGAGAGGGTACTATCCTGATAAATGCTGGTCATCTAGCATGGGATGCGGATGGAAATCTTGTATTTGTCAAAGGCAACTACGCGAAAGAGGATTACGCCAAACTCTGCTCATGGTTTGGCGAGTAAAAAATTGTAGGAAGTGCATGACGCCTAGAGGACATTGGGCGTCTTGCATTTCTATTTGTATCAGTTATTGCAGGATGATAGTGATTTGTAAACTAATTCCTCCACTGCTATCCCCCACCCTCCCCAATCCTGGGGATCATGTTCAATCAAGGCAATATCTCGCGCCATTTCTTCAAGCGCGTCTGCTAGCTCGTCTTCTGGTATGAGGGATTTTCTATTCAGCGTATCGTTTACTTTCTTTGCCAGATCATCGGGCATTGCCCAGCCTTAGGGAACTTTATTCCTGTTTTTCATGCTTTAGTTATACATTAGGTCTGGTAAATCCGTAGGGGGAATTTGAGAAGTATTATCGAGGGTCCAGTTTCCGAAGAGTGGATATTGACTTTGGTACATAATTCACTATACTAAACAACAAGTAAATAGGGATTCATAGATTACATCGTAGGTGGAAATCAAACTAGACAGCACTAAAGCCGCTGAAATCAATTCAGTGGTTCTTTTTAATTCTAAGGAGATTGGACGATGAATACCAAATGTTTCGTTATCTTTATGGGGATTGTTTTAGCCGCCTGCAGCGCATCTGCAGAATCACCACCATCCACCCATCCTGAGTCTACCACCCCACCAGAGGCTACTATCCCACCAACAGAGGTGGTGGAAACCGAGATACCTCCCTCTCCCTCAGCGTCTCCAACCGAACCTCCAGCCACGCCTACCGAGATTCCGACTGATACGCCACAACCCCTCCAGTTCAACTTCACTGGGTACGAAAACAATCCCATTCTGCAAAAGGAAGATAGCGTTGCATGTAATTTTTATTGTATTTGGGACAGCGATGTAGTGCTAGTTGATGATGAGTTTCATATGTTCTACACCGTCGCGACAGAGGATTCTACCAGCATAGGATATGCAGTTTCTACCGATGGGCTTACTTTCACGAAACATGAAACCAACCCCATTTTTCAAACTGATGGTGAAGGATTTGACGCTGTTGGAGTTGGCAACATGTTACCCTTGGTGAAGGGAGATACATGGATGTTGTTCTACAATGCGGCTGCAGCCGGCGAAAAAGTCAGGGATGATTCAGGAGGTGGATTGAGTATCGGGCTTACCACTGCACCGGATCCAACTGGTCCCTGGACGACTGGCCAGCAGGTACTCATGGCTGGTGGAAATGGAGAGTGGGATTCTGGATTTATCATCCCAACCAGCGTAATCGTCACCGAGGATGGCTATCATATGTATTACACCGCAGGGCAAGTAGCAACTCTTTATGAACAGATGTGCGGTATGGCGACGTCACCAGATGGAATCACCTGGACCAAATATGATGATCCGAACACCACCGAGGCGCCCTTTGCCGAAAGCGATCCCGTGCTGCAGCCGAGTCCCACTGGATGGGACTCGCATGGAGTTAATTGCACCGTTTTAAGGAGCGATACAGGCTGGGAGATGTTTTACGATGGATCGAGAGCCGACACGCAAGGATCTCTTTTCCGCAAAACCGGTTATGCTTCTAGCCCAGATGGTGTCCATTGGTCTAAATACCTGAAAAATCCTATTTTGGTGGAAATAAATTCCCCCACATCTGCCATCAAGATTGGCACAACATATTATTTATATTCGCACTCCTGGGATTTAACAGCACTGACCGCTGCAACTGGCACGATAGATCGGCCTTGATTATGTAAAAACCAATACCTAAATTCCCCTGAAATCCTCCCTTCGAAAAGCTCGAGGTGTAAACCTCGAGATTCCTGATTAATGAGAGTTTAATTCATCCATTAACCATTATAGATGTGGTGAATAAGACTGTGTAATGGTGTAATGACCTTGACCAAGGTGATCGCCCAAAAGATGCAGATGCTCGACCGGAAAGACCAGCCGGAAGAGCCTGCACTGGAAGAAGAAGAACCCATCCGCCAAGCAGCGAATGGGTTGAATCAGTTGAGTAATATGTCTATGCCAGCCGCCCTTTTCGGCTCGGCCGCTCCCCTGATGGTGACTCATAGAGGGGGCTTTATTTTACATAAAACAAATCATATCGCGGGTGATCTATAGATGAGATCAAGTAATAAGATCCACCAGCGAATTGAGTTTTAGCGATAGTGATTGCCGGATGAGCCAATCAAGAGGCGGTTCCAACTACGGCGTGCCCATACCAGTTACAGAGCCCAAACCTTGGACGCTCTTGGTAACTATCGGATCCCCGTAATACTCAATGCTCCCCAGGCCTATTAGAGTGGCCTCTAGTTCCTCGACTGCCCAGACAGTGGCTTTACCCAAACCGGTCAGCTGGATTGTGGCGCTCTGGCTCTCCAAATGGGGAGCTTCGTAAGTACCAGCACCACTGACCGTGACAGATTGATCTGTTGTCTTGCCAGCTATTTTGAGCATACCAGCGCCGGGTAGTTCGGCTTTCAACCGCACAGTTTTGAGCGAGTCAATAGTTATGTCTGCTGCTCCTCCCAGCTTAACAGCAAATTCCTCGCTTTGCAGGCCTTTTATTTTGACTCGTGCGGCACCAATGATATCCAGGTTAGTCAGCTCTTTAACTGTCAAGTCGAAACTGATCCTTTGGCTATAGATACCCTTGGAGAAGAAACTGCTGATCTTTTCAACCCAGTCCGTGATGATATCGATTCTGAGTTCTCCGTTGACGACGTCTGTCTTTATGGTTGACAATACATCCTCATCAGCTTGAACCGTAAGAGATTCCTGTTCGCCTTGCGTAATGAACAATTCGCCGTAACCACGCAGACTAATTTGATTGAAATCGCTTACTTCGCGTTTTTCAGTGAGCATATCTGCCTCCTTTAGCAAAATTTTCTGTGTAATTTCTCAATAGCTAATTTTAATCTCTATAAAGTGATCTTTTGATGGAAATGTGAATACATGGCTTGCTGCATCACGCAAGGTCCAGTTATGCAACTGAATTGGAATGTTGTCACCATTCCGAATCTCAACGTACTCATACGGCTCGCCGGTTCCGATTACGCCATCGCAGAATATATCTCTGATCACAATTCTCCCTGTTGGTTTGGAGGCGGCTCATTGGTTTGGGGAAGCTCCGTTGTCGGTGGTTCCGTGGTGGAGGCTCAGTAGTTGGTGGTGGGGGAGTTGTTGGTGAAGGGGATTCTACTGTCCCATCCACTACTATTGGAATATAACAGTCAACTGGCCAATGCTCTCGCATTTCCGCCTGCAATAACCAATGTCACAAGAACTAGAATGATACCTGCTCGGAGAGGATTCTTCTTGTTCATTAAATGCACCCCTTTCTTGGTTGATGAAGAAACTTGAGAAACGTAATATTAGATTACATCAAATTTGCACCAAAATCAATAGATGAGCCGGCCGAAACAGGTTCTCCACCCAGTCAATTCAACACATCAAAGAAAATCAACAAAGAAAGGCAAACAGCCATCATCACCAACGCAGTAACAAACGCCAACCCGATGAAGTCGCCGAGGGTGATGGGTTGAACGCCTGAAATCGGAAATATTTTTGTGTTTCCGGTCGCTTTATGCACTATGATATTAGGCTATTGGCTGTATTTGCGCGATCTGATTCGTCCGCCCCTCCCCCTGGAATAATTATTTCCTATCACCCTATCAAGACAGTATTTATCCAAGCACCGACCAGCAGCGCTGCAATAATAATCAATAACAATCTAATGAGTGTGCCATCAAATTCGTCTATTTTTATAATATTTCTGGCTCTCAGTTCGCCTTGCAGCTTAGCTAAACCAAAAACAATTAAAACGAAAACACCCACTGTCGTAAAGCCTACAATTAATGCTTCTGTCATTTCTCAACCTCTAAGTTTTTTACCGCTAATTTTTATACCTCTGAGTAAGCCCCAGAATATAACATAGATCGCGCCAGCTGTGGCAATCAAACTAACCCGGCCGATCTGACCGGGTTAATTGTCGCAATGTCTCGACAAATTTGCTCAAGCCTGACCACCTTGTCCGCCTCCACGTGCCGGAAAGCGATCCCGTTCGATCCGATGGGGAAGGGAGGTGCGTTGGGCTACGGCAGGATGAAACCCATCAGGGACTCATCCTGAATCCACATTTCCGCACTACCATCTGGCTTTTTCCGCTATATAGCACCTATGATTGTGTCTGAAACGGATAGATTACCCTGATTATCGAATACCAATGTGTTCGGAAATGCTATTGTACCTGTTCCAGGTAAACACTCACTGTTTCCATCGCGATCGATTTTGTAAACGTCCTGTGTAACATCACCGCCACAGGCTAAAGCAGCATATACATGCCGTGGATTAGCTCTTATTAATCTCTGAGATCGCGTAATTGAATGGCATTTTTATGTCAATCAGCTTGCGTCATCTCAAATTTCAATGCAATAAAAATAATGCCAACTGAATGGATACTAACCCTGTAACTTTGAGGATAAATTGGCGTTATTAAATATACGGGGTAGGGTGGAAACAAAAGGTGTTTCCTGTGAACAATTTCAGGTTGATCAAAATTGTACGTTTCTGGGAGCAACTCTCCTGGTGGCAGCGAAGCTATATTTTACTGCTCGTTTACCAAGCTGAATTCCGGTTGGCTTGGAGGCGTTTTGCTGTTCGGCTTCGCAAGATGAGCGGAGATTAATTCCTCAACTCCGGGTAGCTGCTGTGTTTGCTTGTTATCGATGGGCAACACGCCCCTTCTCATAGGGTGAGAACGTCGAAAATTTTTTCTTTTTTTCGCGTATAATGCAATTATGTTCAACCTGACCAGCGTGGCGATATCCTTTGGTTTCTTGATCCTTAATATTCTGGTGATGCGGGTGATCCTGGTGCTGAACCGGCGACCCAGTTCCAAACCCCCACCGTCCCCACCGCCGGACTCAACTTCCATCATAAAACCCTTATACTCCGCTGACATCCTCAAACTGGAGTTCGAATATGCCCGCTTCACGGCAAGTGAAGCAATGCAGGATCGCCACACCATGGTCAACTTTTACTTGTTGGCCTTCGGGGTGATCGCCACAGGAGTCCTGGCGATTTTGTCGCGCGAAGCTGACCTGCCGCAATCGATCGGCACGCTGCTTCTGTGGATCTTATGTGCGGTTGGCTGGTTGTACTTCCTAAAAATCACCCGTCTCAGGCAGGCCTGGCACGATAGTGCGCAGGCGATGAATCAAATCAAGGAATTTTTTATTCAGCACGATGATCATTTCGATCCCGAGGAGCTGAGGACTGCTTTTCGCTGGCAGGCGCATACCTTGCCACCATCAGACAAGCCCTGGACGGTGTTTTTCTATTCGGCGGTATTAATCGCCCTCCTGGACAGCATGGCTTATGTCCTTGGAGCAGCATTGTTAGATTTGGGCCTCTCACATACCATCCCGCGGATTGACATCGGGTTGTATTTGTTATTTGGCATTGGGTTTCTCGCATTTCATATTTGGCTCTATTTTGCATTGCTTAAACCAAAGTAAACCACCTGGCTCAGTTAATAGGACGCGGTCGAGCACAAATGAACGTGGAAATTCCATGGAATGGAATACTTTTGGGGGAGGTTCCATATCCACTTCAGCAAGTAGAAGTTAGATGATGGGAAAACATGACGCGAGATAGAGGGGACCACGATGAGGATGGCTCCCGGGTAAAGATCCTCGAGCTGGTTGAAGATTATTCCTTTAATAACCTGTTCCGAGTGATCCGGGCGAGGCTCCAGCACCAGCGATTTGATGGCCGCATGAGCGAGGAGATCACGCGCATCAATTTTGAGCGAGGCGATTCGGTGGGGGTGCTGCTCTACGATCCTGGTGAGGATGTGGTGGTGTTAGTTCGCCAGTTTCGCTACCCGGTCTACGCGAGCATTGATCCTGAAGGAATAAAGGAGGGAGGCGCGGAGCAGGCCTGGCTGCTGGAGGTAGTGGCTGGAATCATCGAACCTGACCACAACGCGGTTGAAATCGCCTCGAAAGAAATCCTGGAGGAGGCAGGGTACGAAGTGAGAGAGGATTTACGGCCAATTGTCACGATCTTCCCCAGCCCGGGGGGTTCTTCGGAGCGTATTTTCCTCTTCTTGGGCCTGGTCGACAAAGAAGATCGATTAAATTCAGGTGGGGGACTACCTTCCTTGAAAGAAGATATTCGAGTCGAAAGTTTACCTTTTCAGGAAGCGATGACGATGATCGATCGGGGTGAGATCAACGATGCGAAGACGATCATCGCCCTGCAGCATCTGGCGTTGTTGAAAACCAAGGGGACAATATTTCACAGTGAGTAAAAGCGAATCTCCTACATAAGCGGGGAAAAATTCGAGTTAATCCGGCTTCAATTCCAATCTGAGTTGGTAAAAACACGATACTTTCAAATTAAACCTAAAATTCCATTCGAACTTTCTTTCTCCACTATAGTTCTAAAGGCTCATCCTGTGCACTGCCGATAGCCGCAAGCACATCCTGGATCACCTCTGCTTTTAGCTGCGCTTTTATCTCGTTGAATAATTCGAGTTCTTCTTGGCGTTCATTCTTATCCCGGCGAGATTCAACCCAATCTTCGTGGTGAGCTCCAGCAAAGGCTGCCAACAATGAAAAAACACCACCAATAATGGCCCCCAAGATCAACAGCTGGACATCATGGCTAAGTTGCATTTCATCACCTGATCCCTTCTCCAACGTGAAGCGAACTAATTTAACCGTTTCGATTTGACAAATATTAATAGAGTCTAGATTCTAATCCCGCCCCTGTCCACCAATCAATCGGAATTATCCCGCTCCCAGGGGCGTGCCAATACGGCCATGGCAAAAGAAACAAACAATGCGGCGATCGGCAACGGCCCGAATGTCTCCGGCCAGATAAGCAAGATGATGATTGTGCCGATTATGATCCCAATCCCTGTCCAGAAAAAGGCTGCCCTGATGGTCGTCATCGCTATTGAGTATAAATCATCCCGGGTGGATTAATCTCTCTTGCATAAGGGGTGTCGCGAGAATAACCCGCTGCAACCCGAAGATGATAGCACACCGGGGAGAGAAGGTTGACTCTGAAAAATTATCCACTATACTGTTAGTTAAGTGAATATGAAATTTCGGCAATATTGAAAACGGGAGCAACTCATTACCCACAACACCGCCGCTGAAATCTTCAGGGGTGTTTTTTTCTTAGGAGGATCTCCATTGAAGATCAAGCGCCCGAGAGAAGAATTTTTAATGAGAACACCTTGCCAATCGGTTAATTGGATTCGGGGTTATTTGTGCTATGCTTTCTCCAGGGGCAGCAATCGAGAAAAAGAGGCTGGGGAAATGCTCCTGCGCTTACTCCTCGGAACCTCTAGTAACTTCAACTCCCTTATCTAAAACCAAAGACACCGTTCAGATTGACGGTATGATACCGGTTAATCTATCACCATCTCTATGGTCACAAAGGATAGCTTATTGAAAACAGGAAAATGAAAATATGGATGAGAATAATAGAGAACCAGGTCAGGGATTGGTTGAATACGCCTTTGTCATGCTCCTGGTGGCGATCGTAGTTATTGTGGTTCTGGCCTTGCTAGGCCCATCGATTGGCAATCTTTACAGCAGCGTCGTGCAGGGCATTTAACCAGTCCAACCTTGATGTAAGCAATCAGGTTTATTTAGAAAGAGGAAGTCATGAGGACGTTAGGATTGATCTTCGCTGGTGTGGCCGTCCTGGGATTGCTGGCATATTACTTCATGAACGCGGTGCTGCCCGCATTCGTTGTGCCATTGATCCTGATCAGCAGTGTCCTGGCCATCATATTCACTTTGGGGAGCATTATCATCGGCAGAACCAGGTCAGGTAAGAAGTACCAGTGCGTTAAATGCGGCACAATTTTAACCGGTGGAAATCCCATCCGATATGGAAATGTTTGCCCGAACTGCGGCGGGAATGTGTTTGCATAGTTTATCTGGTAAAAATAAATCTCCCTAAGATCGCAAGAACTTTTTGAATCAGACTCAAGGAGAGCTTCATATCTTAATTAAAACCATTCCCACCTATTCCTGATTCTCACGAATTCCCATCTCGCCAGTCGAAATCTTACCATCGGTCCACCTCTCATTCGATTCTCAGCATTTAGCGTTCGAGTTGTGCTACGATTAAGACAAATCTTATCCAATTGCTGCATTCAATATGATTCCCAGATATATCCTCGCCATCCTGTTTATCTTGTCTCTATCCATGTTCCCGGGCACAAGATTTACCAGGATCCACGCCCAAACAACAGAACCAGCACCCTTCCGCCTGCCGTTCCAGGATCCACCAGGTCCGCACACCTGGTTATTAGGCCAGGCATACGGCAACACCGCCGGAGCATACCGTCAAAGGGCAACAACCTACGCGGCTGGTCAGGGCCTGCACTTCGGGGTCGATCTTTCAGCTCGCTGCGGATACGAGATCGTAGCGATTGGGGATGGCGTCGTCACCAAGGTGGATGCGCTTGAGCATGGCTCAGCCCCGCACAACCTGATGATTGACCACCCGAACGGTTATGCTTCCTTTTACGGCCACCTGCTGGAACGACCCGACCTGGTGGTAGGTCAAGCGGTTCAGGCAGGGCAGATCGTGGCTAAAGTCGGCGATCCAGATGAAACCTGCACCTCCCGCCCCCACCTGCACCTGGAGATCCGCAACGCGGGCCAATACAACCGGGCTTTCAACCCTCTGACTCTCATTGCGGCGGATTGGGACAACCTCACCCTGGTGGGATCGTTCGGGCGCAGCTTCGCGCGTGACCTGAGCAACCCGCGCCTCTGGCAGAACATTTACGACCAGCCCGAAACAACTTTTGGTGGGCTGCGGCTAAACGATTACAGCTCACCCTGGCCTCAGGACTGGAATCGTTAAACATGCCCTCTTCACTGCGCTTATTCTTCGTCGCGACGGTTTGGCTGTTTTTCCTGGTAGGATGCAGTTTTGCAGGGGATTCCCAGTTCCAGACCTCGTCCCTGTCTCCTTCCCCTACCTCACCTCAGGAAAGTTCAACCACCGAGTCCCTGGGTGAACCCACCAACGAAGGTCTCAGCCCTACCCCCACTGCAATGGTGTCCTCCGCTCCTCCAACAAGCACACCTACCCCACCACCCAGCCCAACACCATCCCCAATAATCCGGCAGCTGATTTCAGGAGGGTGCTGCGTGGATCCGTTCTGGTCACCTGATGGAAGACAGGTGCTGTTCATCGACCGACCTGCCCAGGACATGCCCTCCGGTTTATGGGGAATCGACGCAATGGGCAGCGAACCGAGTTTCATCACGGACCAACTGGGTATATTCTCCGCCGACATGCAGCTGCGCGCCTTTCCAGAGAATGGAACAACCTTCGTCCATAACATCCCAACGGGGGAGATCTGGCAGATCTCCAATGGCGGCCGGGCGGTTAGTTTTTCCCCAGATAACACCTGGTTAGCCTGGACAGGCGGGCAAACAGGTCCGCCATTTGACACTGCTCACCGTGAAGTCTGGATCAGCCGCGTGGATGGCAGTGAGGCACAGCTGGTCTTCTCTGGCATACGGGCTGGGTTAGCAGGTTGGTTCCCGGATGGGCGGATGCTGGTCAGCGGCCTGGTGGGGGACGGGAGCAGAAACCAGGCCCTATGGGTATTGACACCGGGCGATCAAGGCGAGATGGTCGAGCTGGCCCGGGGCAACCGTTTGAGGGAGATCAAAATTTCCCCCAACGGGGATTGGATAGCCTACCTGGTGACTTTCAGCGCCGATGCCACCCAAGATGGCCTGTGGCTGGTAAATACGGGCACCGGAGAACAGCGCCGCCTGGATGTCTTTGGCGGCTACCAATGGCGGGATGGGCAGACCTTGCTGGTCGTCCCCCTGGACCTCAACCAACCGATCAACCAGCTGCTGCAAATTGAGGCGACCACGGG
>JBFFEL010000065.1:0-19702 GCA_041558875.1 Anaerolineales bacterium | reverse complement strand
TTCGGGGCAGGTCACCAACGCGTTACTCACCCGTTCGCCACTAGGAGTAAAAACCGAAGTAAGTACTCCCCGTTCGACTTGCATGTATTAGGCACGCCGCCAGCGTTCATCCTGAGCCAGGATCAAACTCTCCGCAAAAAAAATGCATCTACAAAGAGATGCGAGTTTACGTACTACTTGTTCACACTTATCCCGTTCTTTCTCAGGTACTTCCTATCACTCTTCAGTTGTTAAGGTGCTTGCCGATAAGGCGGACAGCATTTTATCAGTCCGGTGGTTGCTTGTCAAGGGTAAGCACTATAAATCACCGGTGCCTATTTTCCGGAACCGGCATGCAGCCTGATAAAACGATCTGCCATCTAAGTTGTAAGGATCTGTCCCATACGGGACGAGATCTTTCCAGTTCTTTGTGAAGAGAATTATAAGCCTTTACCCATGGTTGTCAAGCGCATTTTTTCAAGCTGATCACTGATCTTTTAAGAGCTTTAGTGCTGACTCGGCCATGATCGCGGCTCCAAGCGGCAGGCATTCTTCGTTGATGTCAAACCTGGCATCGTGATGACGCCGGGTATCGCCCTCGATCTCGCTGCCTAAGAAGAACATGGCTCCCGGGATATCCTGGATGAAGAAACCGAAATCTTCAGCCCCCATTTCCGGTTCTGGTTCAACCAGATTGTCCTTTCCGATCAGATCGTCAATAACAGTTCGGATTTCTTCAATTATCTCGGGATTGTTGTTCATCGGCGGGTATCCTTCAACAATGCGCAGCTCGTAATCACCACCCATTGTTTTGGCAATCTCCATAGCCCGTTCGATCTCAGTATGGATCGATTTTTGGGTATCAGGGCTTAGGTAGCGGATCGTCCCAGAGAGATCGACCTCCGCCGGGATGACATTATCCACCTGCCCGCCGTTGATCGTGCCAATGCTGATCACAGCTGGTTCAAAAGGTCGCAAGCGGCGGGAGACGATGTTGTGGATGGCCAGGATAACGTGCCCACTGATAAAGATAGGATCGACAACTTTGTGGGGTGTGGATCCGTGCCCGCCTTTGCCGGTGATTTTTGCATAAAATGTATCCACGCCAGCAGATGCGTATTCGTCGAGTTCGATCTTCCCCGTTTCGATGCTGGCTGCAACGTGCAAGGCGATGGCGTAATCAACACCTTCAAGGGCGCCATCTGCGATCATCCTGGGTGCGCCGCTCAAACCTTCGTCGTCCTCGATTTCCTCTGCAGGTTGAAATAAAAAGCGGATCGTCCCCGTGAAATCCTCCTGAGAAAGCAGATTGGCAGTACCCAGGGCGATCGCCATGTGAGCGTCATGACCGCATGCATGCATGACGCCATCGTTTTTAGATTTATATGGAATATCGTTCGTTTCCTGGATCGGCAGGGCATCCATATCGGCCCGGATGGCAACAATTGGTTTTCCAGAACCGATATCGGCAACAACGCCGGTCTTCCCCACACCGGTACGCACCTGGTAGCCCCATTCCTCCAAGTGTCTGGCGATTTCTCCAGCAGTGCGAATTTCCTGGAAACCCAGCTCGGGGTGCATGTGAAAATCCCGGCGCCAGGAGACGATCTGGGGTGAGAGCGCTTGTGCTTTATTCAACATCGTTTGGTCCTTTGGATCTGTTAATTTTCTAAATACTTTGCCAGGAAATCGACCTGCTGCTGCTTCGATTTGACCTGGTTTTCAACTTTCAAGAAGCTGTGTCCTTCGTCGGGATACAGGATGTATTCGCACGCCTTTCCAAGGTTTGTTAACTGCTCGTAAGCCTGGGTTGTTTCGCTTTGCGGACAGCGCACGTCGTGCGCCCCACAAATGAGCTGCACCGGAGCTTGGATTCGATCGAGGAAGAAGTACGGAGAGCGTTGGTACCATAGATCGTAATCCCTCTCCGGATCGCCGAAATTCTCCCGGTCCCAATGTTGCAGGTCTTCCCGGGAATTGGCGTGACCGGTGAACCAGTTCAAGAACGGCACCACTGCTGATCCCGCCATCCAGCGATCTGGATATTGGGTGAGACAGGTCATTGTCAAGTAGCCTCCCCAGCTGCGCCCGGTGACGGTGATCTTACCGGGATCGGCGAGTTGATTTTCGGCGAGGTAATCCGCGCCGGCAGCAACATCATCAGTATCGACACCCCCGAAATCAAAGCGGCTGGCCAGCTGCCACTCGCGGCCATATCCTGTTGAGCCGCGATAGTTCGGCGCCAACACGACCCATCCACGGCTGACCATGTGCTGGACCAGCGGATCCCAGGTGATCTGAGTCAACCAGTTCGGCCCGCCGTGGATAAAAATCACTGCTGGACGTGGATCGGTCATTATTGATGGGCGATACAGCAACGCCGGGATATCAGTGCCATCCAGACCTGGATAGAAAATCTCTTCAGGAATCACCAGCACAGCGGGATCGATCTCTGCTGGTAGTGAATGGGTGAGCTGGGTGGCTGAATTGTCCCTGAGCGAATACCTCCAGAGATCGTCCGGATGGCGGGGATTGTCAAATATGAAGTAGATCTGGTCGCCGCGTGGAGAAAACTTTGGGGTGTAGATCACACCTGGTTCAAGCTGGATAGTGGCGGATTCCTCCGTCGTGAGGGTGAGTACTATTAATTCGCTGTGCGGCCCATGGTTGTTTATATAAGCTATCCCCCCGGCAGAAGACCAGTCTGCCGACTCCTTTTCTCCTTCTCCGTCTGTGAGCCAATCGATCGACCCGGTTTTGATCTGGTAAACACCAATTTCGTGGTTCCCGTTGATATTTGAAGAGAATGCCAGGTTTTTGCTATCAGGGGACCAGCTGGCATCTTTGGCAGGGATCGGCTGTCCATCAATCGCGACCGGGTACGGTTCACCACCTTCGATTGGAACCAGGTAGATCCAGTAATCCTGACCGGCGCCCTCCACGATCACTGCCAGGGTGCTGCCATCAGGCGACCAATGTACACTATCGTCTGAATGAGGCAAGTCGAGAACTTTCCGCACCTTGCCCCCTGCGGATGGCATCAAATAAGTATCGAATTTACCATCCCGGTTTGAACAGAAAGCGAGCCATTTCCCGTCTGGAGACCAATCATAGCCGGGCAGAATCGCCTCGGGTGTTCCCGGGGTGAGATTGTGATGCTCACCATTCGATAAATTGCAGGAAAATATGTCGTAGTTTTCACTGCCTTCCGAATCGAGAATATAGGCCAGTCGCTTCTCATCAGGACTCCAACGAGGTGCAAACTTGGCGCCATCCCCAGAGGTGATTTGTTGAGGAGCTGCGCTTGCTTCCAAATCCAAGATGTAAATTTCCCAGCGACCGGTCAGGTTCCAGGAAAATGCCACCTTTGACCCAGACGGGGAAATATCGAAACCTAGATCTGGATCTACGTAAGGAACTTTCAGCAGCAACTCTAAATCTAAGTGCGCTGACATTGATCCCAAACGCTATACCTGGTGGCAGGCGACCCAATGATCGGGTGCGATCTCGCGCCACTCTGGGACCACCTGGCTGCATTCTTCGACGGCGATTTGACAACGCGGGTGAAAGCGGCAGCCCTGCGGTGGATCACTCGGGCTGGGTGGATCCCCACTGAGAATAATCCGCTGCCGGGCCCGGGTTTCTTTGGGATCGGGAATGGGCACTGCCGACAGGAGGGCCTGGGTATAGGGGTGCAGGGGATTCTCGTAGAGTTCATCGCGACCAGCAAGTTCGACAATGACTCCTAAGTACATGACCGCCACGCGGTTGCAGATGTGCCGCACCATGCTCAAATCGTGGGCGATGAACAGGTAGGTCAGGTCGAATTCGTCCTGCAGTTCTTCTAGCAGGTTGACAACCTGGGCCTGGATGGAAACGTCCAGGGCTGAGATAGGTTCATCACAGACGATGAACTCCGGATCTGAAGCCAGGGCGCGGGCGATGCCAATGCGCTGGCGCTGCCCTCCGGAAAATTCATGGGGGTAACGGTTGAGGTAAAGGGTGTTGAGATGAACCAGTTCGAGCAGCTCTTTCACGCGTTCATCCCGACTCTTGCCGGAGTTCAGCTTGTGCACCCGCATCGGCTCGCTGATGATGCGTGAGATCGTCCAGCGCGGGTTGAGCGAGGCATACGGGTCCTGGAAGATCATCTGCATGCGGCGGCGAATTTTGCGCAGCTGCTCCCCTTTTATGGTGGTTAATTCAATGCCATCGAAATTTACTTTCCCCTCAGTAGGGCGATACAGCTGCAGGATCGTTCGGCCGGTGGTTGTCTTACCGCAGCCGCTTTCACCAACCAACCCCATGGTTTCTCCCCGGTAAACATCAAATGTGATGCCATCGACTGCTTTGACCGCCCCGACCTGTTTTTGGCGGATGATGCCCTGGGTGATGGGAAAATGCTTTTTTAGCCTCTCCACTTTTACCAGTACCTGGTTGCTGTTCACCTCTCCACCCCCGAGTTGACATCGACCCAGCAGGCAATTTCATGGTCCAGGCTGATCTTCTCCAAGGAGGGATTCTCCTGAAGACATTTTTCCACTTTGAACCCACAGCGGGGGGCAAATGGGCAGCCTGGCGGCAGGATCAGGCAGTCCGGGGGAGCACCCGGGATGGTGGCCAATTTTTCATTGGAATGGGCATCAACCCGGGGCAGCGATTTGAGCAGGGATAATGTGTAGGGATGACCAGGTCGTTCAAAAAGCGTAAATACATCCGCTTGTTCAACAACATAACCTGCATACATCACAACCACCTGATCGGCTATCTCGGCGATCACCCCAAGATCGTGAGTGATCCAGATGATGGCCATGTCAAAGCGTTTGCTCAAATCCTTGATTAAGTCGACAATTTGAGCCTGGATGGTGACATCCAGGGCGGTGGTCGGTTCATCGGCGATCAATAGGCTGGGGTTGCAGGCCAGCGCCATGGCGATCATGGCCCGCTGGCGCATACCCCCTGAAAACTGGTGGGGGTAATCATCGACTCGTGCTGCAGCATTCGGTATGTCGACCAGCTCTAACAATTCGACCGATCGCTGGCGGGCTTCTTCCTGTCCCATTCCCAGGTGGACGATAGACGATTCGCTGATCTGGGTGCCGATGGTCAGGACCGGATTGAAGGAGGTCATGGGGTCTTGAAAGACCATGGCAATCTCTTTGCCCCGCAGATCTTTCAAGCCTGCTTCATCCAATTCCAAGATGTTCTGTCCCTGGAAATGGATCTCTCCGGAGACGATTTTGCCCGGCGGTTCGGGGATCAGTTTCATGGCTGAAAGGACGCTGACGCTTTTCCCACAGCCGCTCTCACCGACGATACCTAACGTCTTCCCGGCAGTGGCGGAATAAGACACACCATTGACTGCGTGGACGATACCATCCTGGGTGTGAAATTGGACGACCAAATCCTTTAATTCAAGAACAGGATCCACGTTCAATTCCTATTCGGATTCGGTGAGGGCGCGCGGGTCGAGCGCGTCGCGCAAACCATCTCCGACGAAATTGATACCCAACACGGTGAGCAGGATCAATACCCCGGGGAAAAACCACATCCAGGGTTCTCGTTCCAGATGGTGGTAAGCCTGGTCGAGCATATTGCCCCAGGTGGGCGTGGGCGGTTGTACACCTACCCCAAGGAAGCTGACATAAGCCTCGGCCAGGATGGCCGCAGCCACCAGCAGGGTCGCGGCGACAATAATGGGAGCAGTTGTGTTGGGCAGTATATGCGCGAAAATGATCGAAAAATTACTGGCACCGGTACAACGCGCGGCAGTGACAAACTCCTGTTCCTTCAGAGAAAGCACATTCGATCGCACGATGCGGGCCAGGTACATCCAGGAGGTGATCCCGATCACGACGATGATCACGACCACACTCCCGCTGAATGAGCGACCCATAAAAGTGAAGTTAGGCACTCTTCCGCTCAGCATCTTGGCCAGGATGATCAATAAGAACAATGAAGGGATGTTGAACATCGCTTCGGTAAAACGCATCAGGACGCTGTCGGTGAAACCCCCGTAATACCCGGAAACAGCTCCCACCAACACGCCCAGGATGATCGAAACCACCACGGCTAGCAAGCCAATGATGATCGAGATCTGCCCGCCGTAAATGGTGCGGGCCAGGATATCACGCCCAACCATGTCGGTTCCAAAGGGGTGCTCGCTGGAAGGGGGAGAGAGTTTGATGGAGAGATCGGTGTAGTTGGCTTCCGCTTCGGTGAAAAAGAGTGAACCAAGGGTCACATACAGGATGATCCCGACCAGCATAAAAATACCAGCGATGGCCATTTTATGCCGCTTGAAGCGTCGCCAGGCGACCTGGGTCGGTGTCAGGGGGGGCAGCTCAGCGATTTCAACGGATTCCCAGGTGGCGCCAGAAGGGTCTGTGGTCGTGGTTGCCATTTAATCTATCCTCATTCGTAGCGGATGCGTGGATCGAGAAAGGTGTAGGTGATGTCCGTGATGATTTGGAATACGATCACCAACACGGAGATGATCACCAGAATGCCCATCAAAACAGGGATGTCCGTATCCTGGGTGGCATCCCAATACAGGCGTCCCATCCCCGGCCAGGCGAAGATCGATTCGGTGACCGTCGCGCCAGCAATCAACAATGGCAGGTCCAGACCGATGATGGTCACCAGGGGCAGGGCGGCGTTTTTCAAGGCATGGCGGGATAGCACCCAGCGGTCGGGCAGCCCTTTGGAATGGGCGGTGCGGATATAGTCCTGGTTGATCACCTCCAGCATCTGGGAGCGGACGTAGCGGCTGTAGCCGGCGATGCTGATGATGGCGATGGTGGCCACCGGCAGCACCAGGTGCCAGGCGATCTGGGGGATGGTCGGACCGACGGCCAGGTCGTACATGCCGACTGTGGGGAAATAAGGCAGCCCCCAGCGTTTGAAATTGACCGCGAAGACATACATCAGGATTAAACCAAGCCAGAATACCGGCATGGAATACCCGATGAAGGAGAAGGTGGTGATCACATTATCGGCGAGTGAATACTGGCGCAGCGCGGAATAGATGCCGATCCCCAGGGCGAAGATGATGATCACGATCTCCGCAGTGAGCATCAAGATCATCGTGTTTTTAAAGCGCTCCCCGATGATCTCCAGCACCGGCCGTTTTTCCATGAAGGAGGTGCCGAAATCACCCCGTAACACTCCCCGGCGGGTGCCGTACTCATCGGGGGTGCCATCCCCATCCACATCGATCTGCATCCAATCGTTGCCCACCAGCCAGATGGCATACTGCATATAGATGGGTTTATCTAATCCTAACTGGCGAGTCAGCCGTTCGCGATCGGAAGAGCGGATACGGCGGCGACCGCCGAAGGAAGCCAGCGGATCACCCATCTCGTTAGCGAGAAGGAAGAGGACCGCGCTGATGATGATCAGCAGGGGGATGGCCTGTAAGATTCTGCGAATTACATAGCGGCTCATTTGCTCAATCACCTTCCAAAAACATACCGAAGTGCTTGATTTTTTGTAAAAGAAGGGAGGCAAGGACTCCTCACCTCCCATCTTTGATTAATTGGAGGTCTACTTATTCAGCGATATCCCATTCGTAGACGTTCCAGAAGGAGTCTTGACCAGCGAACTTAACGTTTTGAAGGCGGTTATTCAGCGCCCAGATATCCGGATCAACGCGCACGCCCATCCAGAACATCTCATCGTGCATGATCTGCTCGATCTCGCTATAGAGCGCGATGCGGGCATCCAGGTCGACAGTTACCGCCTGCTCAGCAAATAAAGCGTCCAGTTCTTCCATGCAGACTCCCCAATTGTTTCCACCTGCCGGATTATCAGGTGAGGGAATCTCAGCGCAAGTCCATTGAGGTTCATTGGGGTCAGGATAATCTTGTGGAATCATGGACCACTCAGCGATGTCGTACTGACCCAAGGCAATGGGTCCTTCGTCACCGTAGCCATTCCAGATAACATCGTAGGAGTAATTGAGAATCTCCACACCGACGCCGATTTCGGCCATGCTCTGCTGGAAGACGAGCCCGGTGGACTCGCGCAGTTCGTTGCCAGCGGTGGTGGAGTACTGAATGACCAGTTCGACGCCGTCTTTATCGCGGGTGCCGTCGCCGTTGGTGTCCACCCAACCGGCATCGTCCAGGAGCGCCATCGCAGCTTCAGGATCATAGGGCCAGGGTTCAATGGAAGTATCTTCATAAACGGTGTCCCACCAGACTACAGCTGGGATTCTATAAAAGCCGTAGAACAGACTATCAATCAATTCCTGACGATCGAATCCTTGAACTATCGCCCGGCGCACCATTTTATCTTGCAGCGCCACATGCCCAGGCTCAAGTTCGTTCTCAGCGGCCAGTTCTTCGGAGATGAGGTTGAAGAACCAGGACTCGACCCACCCGCCAGCACCGGAGGGGATGAGATCGACATCTGGCAATTCGTCGATATCCGGCTTGTCGGCCGCGGTCATGAAGACGCCGACGTCGGTATCACCGGCTTTGATGGCGGCCATCTGGGCTTCATCGTCAGGTACGATGCGGATGAAGAGCTGGTCAATATTAGGCCGGCCGCGCCAGTAATCGTCGTTGGCTTCGAAGATCAGGTGGCTGGCCGCTGCCCACTCCACCAGCTTGTAAGGCCCGTTGGTGACAGTGGGATTGCGGTTCCATTCGGCGTTATCGATGGTGCCCTCGGCTTCGAAGACCGGTTCCAGAACGTGTTTGGGCAAGAAATCGAAATCGAATCCAGGAGCCCAGGCGACGTAAGGAGCATTCATGACGATCTCCACCGTGTAATCGTCCAATGCGGTGACACTTTCCGCGAAGGTGTCGAAGGGGTAGCGGGTCTGGACGGCATTACCCTCAGCCATGACCATTTCGTAAGTGAAGATATAGTCGTGGGCTGTGACGGGTGTGCCATCGCTCCAAGTCACATCATCCCTAAGAGGAATTGTAATCGTCAAGCCATCCTCAGAGATGAGGCCATTCTCCATGGTCGGAAATTCAGCCGCCAGCTCCAGGTTTGCATTTAGTGCGTCGTCAAAATTCCAGAAGCTCAGATGGGTAAGCTGGTAAGCCAATCCAGCAAACCACATCGTGGTATAGAGTGGGTTGAGGGTATCCGGCTCCTCGAAGAAGGTCAACCTGGCCGTCTTGGCCTCTGCCGGTTCTTCAGGCGCTGGTTCTTCTGGAGGCTCTTCCGGTTCTTCCGGAGCAGGCTCTTCTGGAGCTGGTTCTTCTGGGGCTGGTTCCTCAGGGGCAGGCTCCTCTGGCGCGGGTTCCTCCGGGGCAGGCGCCTCGGTCGCGGCAGGAGCACAGGCAGACAGGGATAGTGAGAGTACGATCAGCGTGGTTAGCAGGATTAGCAACCATTTGTTTTTCATTTTCTTCTCCTTAGAAAGCTAGTCGAAAAAACAGGTGGGGGTTTGAAATGCCCAGGCGTAACTTACCAAAGTTATTTATTTTGTTTTTTTTAACCTCCTTTCATCCCCAGAATATATTTATATATCTATTTTTAGAATCACACAAGTGATCTTTGATACTATTTCAAGGGTGTTTACCAGCGACGAACTCGTCATTTGCTGCCTGCATGATTAAGTTTAATTCCTGCTCTTGAACATCCTCCAGTGGTGGCACTTGATGTTCGGTCAGTATGCGTTCAGCTTCAGCTTGCGCATTTTCGACCAGACCCCGGCGACCAGACCGATCCCATTCGACAAACCTGTCGCGAACACTTAGATCTGCAAATTCAATCTCTCCGGAGCGGAGGTATTTTATCGAATGCGGTTCGGCAAGGAAGTTGTGCGAACCGTCCATTACCCTGGTGATAACATCCACGGCCAGGGAATCCTCATCCACCAAAAAGCCGCGCAGTGCCCGTCGGACGCTTCCGGCGATCTCGTTGTCGCAAACCATTTGGGCATAAGAACCGGATACACCGGCCTCCATTTCACCGATTCCCGAGAGCTCATCCGCGCCAGCCAGGGCGGGGATGACGGCATTCAAGGTCCGCTCATAGCCGCTCTGGATGTCAAGGGTGTGGGCATTGGTTGAGAAACCATACACATTGACGGGGAGATCATAACGATGGCCGATCTGGACTGTAGCAGCTGAAGCGATCCCGAGCTCCACCCCACCCCATACCGAACTGCCAGTGCGCGGTTCCATCATCGCCAGGCGCCCACAATAAATGACCGGTAAACCCGGGTTAACCAGCTGCACAATTACAATGGATGCCAACACCTCTGCGTTTTGTTGAGTCAGCGCACCGGCCAGGGAAAATGGAGCAGTCGTTCCCGCAGTCGGGCAGGGCAGCGGGCCGAAGGGGATGCCGGAGCGGGCGATCTCGACGATCGAATCGACCAGCCCGGTTGGAAATTTCAGTGGGCTGACCGGGGAAACGCTCATGGTGAGAACGCTTTCCAGCGGTCCAATTACTTCCGCCATCCTGACGATGTATTTGACTTCTTTTGAAGTTTGAACGCCCGGGCCATGCAGAGGTTTGGTTGTGTTTGGCAAGGCATAACGGTACATGGCGATGCCCATCACCTCTCCAGGTACATCTTGGGGGGTGAAGAAAGGTGTGACCGTTGTGGCCTGGTCCAGGGCATCTAAAAGGCGAGTACTGTCCTTGACATCCTGGATGGTGGCTGGCCGTAATTTGCCTGAACCTGGCTCAAATACATCCCGCGCTCCCCCCAGGTTGTGCCACTGCAGCCTGCCATCCCCCAATACAATTTCCACACCGTTGCGCCCTTTCGTGGAAACCCTCTTGGTGCAGCTGGCAATGGCCGCTTCCACCATTTCCGGTGAAAGCAGGACCCGGTCATTTTTCTGGGTGGCGCCAGCCTCCAAAAGCAGCTCCTTTACCTCTGGATGTGAGAGAACAACCCCCACTTCACTTAATACGCGCAGCGTTGCCTGGTGGATGGATTCGACATCTTCTTCTGATATTACTTTCCAAGGGTTCATAACGTTCATCCTGATTAGGCTTTGACCTCTTTGTCCAGGCCTGCCATGCCTGATGTGAGTATTTCTTTGTGAATAATTATTGTTTAGCCCGGGTCGCCGGGGGCGGTTGCCCTTATGGACGTGGTGGGGTCTTTTTTAATACGAGTAAAAGGTCCTCATCTCTGATGGAGTACGCTCTATCCTACTACTAATTAACCCAAGTTGCTACCCATAAGATAGCAGCCTGTTGAATAAGTCACAGTTTACATCCGTCTGGATTTAATGACATCCCACCTTGTACCAAAATTAACTAAAGTAACTAAATTGTCGTGACTTGGTTATATGAGATATCCTAGATTGCGATTAAAGTCAGGAGGTAAATCGTTATGAGAGAGACGATGGTAAGGCAATTGGGAAAATCGGGAATCAAAGTCAGTGCACTAGGGATGGGATGCTGGGCAATAGGCGGGCCATTTACTACAAGCAAGGGTCTGTCTGCAGGATGGAGCGAAGTAGACGATAGCCAATCGATTCGTGCCATCCACCGCGCCCTCGATCTTGGTGTAAACTTCTTTGACACTGCTGATCTTTATGGTGCTGGGCATTCGGAAGAGATACTGGGAAAAGCAATGCAAGGACGACGTGACCAATTCGTAGTTGCCACTAAATTCGGGTGTGTAATCAATGAAGAAAAGAAGCAATGGGTTGATAATGACGGTAGCCCTAAGTATATGAGAGAGGCACTCGAAGCAAGCCTGCGCCGCTTGAATACAGATTATATTGATCTTTACCAGTTTCATTATTGGGGCTACCCTGCAGAAGAGGCAGAGCCAATCCGAGATGCTCTTGAGCAAGAGGTTAAAGATGGAAAGATCCGAGGTTACGCGTGGAGCACCGATCTTATAGAAAGCGTTAAAGTATTTGCCGAAGGACCGAATTGTATTGCAGTGCAGCAAAGGTTAAATGTTCTAGCAGGGAGCGACGAGATTCTAGCCTTTTGTGAGGAGAACAACCTTGCAAGCATCAATCGAAGTCCTTTGGCTATGGGAATATTGACTGGAAAATTTCATAAAGACACCCAATTCCCAGATGACGATTTGCGCAGTCAGACTAACTGGTTTGGAGGGTTTGAGGATGGGAAACCAGACCCAAAATGGTTAAATAGGTTTGAATCAATAAGTGAGATACTTTCCAGCAACGGACGTACGCATGCACAAGGTGCGCTGGCTTGGATATGGGCACGGAGTGAAAACACGATTCCAATTCCAGGATTTAAATCTGTAGCACATGTTGAAGAGAATGCTGCAGCCATGCAATTCGGGCCTTTGAATCCTGATCAGATGACCGAGATAGATGAGCTTCTTGGGCGCGAATAACCAATATCAAGGAATTATTTTGATAGGAAATCTAGTTATATTAAATCAAGATCTATGGAGTGGATTTCGATGTTGAAAGTTGAAGAAATTATTACATATCACTATGGGCAAAATAATCTGGAGACCAAAATCCTCACTGCTCTAGAAAACGCTGGCAAGAATATCAATTCTCTTACTAGAGATGACATCGTATCATTCGACGAATTTCACTTCGGTGGTCGCGAAGAAACAAGAGCCCTTGCATGGTTGGCAAATCTTAAAAAAGGCATGCACGTTCTTGATGTTGGAAGTGGTGTTGGGGGTGCAGCACGCACACTTGCCGATGAATTTGGCTGTCTAGTCACGGGAATAGACTTGACAGAAGAATATTGTCAGGCAGCCAAAATGCTGACGGAATTTGTTGGACTTAGCGACTTTGTCAAATTCCACCAAGCAAGTGCATTAGAGATGTTCTTTGAAGATGAAGCCTTTGACGTAACGTGGCTCCAACATGTATCTATGAACATTGAAGATAAAAAGGGGTTGTTCAAGGAAATCCATCGTGTCACTCGTCCAGGTGGGCGATTAGCAATCCATGAGATTATGGAGGGACTTAAGTCGAATGCTCGATATCCAGTATTTTGGGCATTTGATAAGTCAATAAGCTTTTTGGAACAACCCGATCAGATCCGTGAGATGTTGGTAAAATCAGGGTATTCAGAAATAGTATGGAATGATGTTACAAATAGAGCAATAGAACTAACTCGAAAACGCCACAATGAATCAGCAAAGCCTAATGTATCCCCCCTTGGTTTAAATGTTATCGTTCCAAAGGATGTTCCGCTTAAGGTTGAAAATTCAATTCAGAACTTGGAAGAAGGTAGGATATTAGTTATCCAAGCAGTTTTTGAGCGACTCTGATAGCGTTTTTGCTCTTAGGAAATGAAGAATAGTGCGCTTAGTTAGAATAAAAATGTTTGCAAATAAACATAATAAGCATTGTGTTTACTACGCGTAGAAAAGAGCCGATAATTCGGCTCTTGTTTTATACACAGAATTCTGTTAATTTGATCTTAGTGGACATAAGCCAACCTGACAGCACTTGTGTCTATATGTTTTTGTGAATTTTGTTGAACCAATTCGCGACCGAAAAAAGATATCTCAAATCAAAAACCTTCTGCGTGGGCAACGTCGTTACCGCGATTTGTTACTATTAGTGGTTGGAATCAATTCAGCGCTTCGAATTTCGGACTTACTGCAATTGCGTATTGGTCATTTCATCGAAGACCACAAACGGGTCAGGCAGCGGTTTTGGATCAAAGAGCAGAAACGCAACAAGCGACATGAAGTTATCATCAATCGGAGCATTAGGGAGGCACTCGGCGAATATCTGAAAGCCTATCATAGCGTTACCGAAGAACCCAATAACTTTGTATTTTTCAACACCAAGACAAATGGTTACTCCGCACCCATCAAGCGAGGTCAGGCCTGGAAGTTCATCGTTTCGATCTGCAAAGAGGTTGGGTTGCGAGGAAATTACGGCACCCATAGTCTGAGGAAAACCTGGGGATACCATGCCCGTATGAATGGAGTGGATTTGGCGCTCATCATGCATAAACTCAATCACGAAAGTATCGCCTACACCAAACGGTATTTGGGTATCACCGACGATGAACTTCTCGAGGTGTCTCAGCGCTTGAACCTCTAACTTTTTCAAGCCCAATTCAATGATCAGTGAGGTGCGCTATGCTTGGCCACAAAACCAGGGACTTCAAGTATCACGATGCTGTTTCTCTGGATGAACTCGTGCCTAAAGACAATATCTACCTTCGTGTTGAACAATGCATTGATCTGAGTTTTGTCCGCGATTTGGTGAGTGACTTCTACTCAGATATGGGGCGCCCATCCATCGATCCTGTGGTTTTCTTCAAACTCCAACTCATCGCTTTCTTTGAAGGCATTCGCTCCGAGAGACAGCTAATGGAAATGGTCAATCTCAACCTGGCTCATCGTTTGTATATTGGCTATGACCTGGATGAGCCAGTTCCAGACCATAGTTCCTTGAGTAAGATTAGAGACCGATACGGCTTGGGAGTCTTTCAGCTATTCTTTGAGCAAATAGTCGAAAAATGTATTGAGGCAGGTCTCGTGTGGGGAGAAGAGTTGTATTTTGACTGCACCAAGGTACAGGCTAATGCCAGCATTAAAAGCATGATTGATAGAGTAGAGTTTGAAACACAAGAGCATCTAGGGCAACTATTTGAAAGTATAGAAGAAAATAATTCTACCTTTAGCAAGTTGGTCGCCAAGTACAATGGCGAACGGCTCAACGGTATCCGCAAACCATATTATCAACGGATTACAGATAGCCGTATCTGTCCCACCGATCCGGATGCTGCCCCTATGCAGCCCTCTGGAGGAGGTAGTGCAGTATTGGGGTATCGCGATCACTATATCGTTGACGGGGGCAAGGCGCGCATCATTCTGAGCGCACTGGTGACACCTGCTTCGATAATGGACAATACACCTATCCTGGATTTGGTGGATTGGGTGTGTTCAAGGTGGAAGATAAATCCAAAACTTGCCACTGGCGATGCCAAATATGGCACCGTAACCAATATAGTTGGTTTGCTAGAACGGGGTATCAAAGCTTATCTCCCCACATCGGACCTTAGCAAGCGTACCAAGTATTATCCGGCTAGGCTCTTTCAGTATGATCCTGAAAAAGATCATTATGTTTGTGCCCAAGGACAGACGCTTCCCCTTACTTCTCGACGAAATACGGAGCAAGTTATTCTCTATCGCGCAAAAGCTAGTATATGTAATGCTTGCCCAGTGAAGGGGGAGTGCACCGGCAGTAAAAGTGGGCGGCACATCTTCCGTTCCTTCTTTCAGAAATATCTCGACGAAGCAGAGGCCTATCGCCAAACTGAAGCATATCAGAAAGCCATCCGCAAACGGAGCGTTTGGGTTGAGCCATTGTTTGGAGAAGCCAAGGAGTTTCACCGTCTGAGACGCCTTCGATTGAGGCGTTTACTCAAGGTGAACATCGAAGGAGTGATGGTAGCGACGGGGCAAAATCTGAAAAGATTGATCAAGCATAATCTCAATATGCTTTATTCTTTTCTCGAATCAACATTTTCGAAGTTGATTCAGTCACCTAACACGCACTTTTTCAACAGGTTGATAGCTTGTCATTCTGAGAAGTGCAGCGACGAAGAATCCCCGAGGAGTTAGCAAAGAATGGCAAACAATACAGGGATTCTTCGCTCATTCCTCGCTCAGAATGACCCCAGTGGTGAGGTGACAACTTGAATTAATTATTATTTCGACTACCCACATTTTGGCGATTTATAGATTATTGTGAGAGAAGCCTTCATTTTTTTTGCGTTTATGTTATCTTCCATCTGAAATAAAAATACGCCGCACTCATAGAAGTGCGACGCAAATGACTCGTCCGGCATCGGGATTAATCCCCCATCTCCTGGCGACCAGCTAAGGCTCGCAGCAGGGTGTGCTGGTCCGCATATTCCAGGTCCCCGCCGACCGGCAGGCCCCGTGCCAGGCGGGTGATGCGCACACCAGACGGTGCCAGCTGCTGGCGCAGGTACATGGCTGTGGCGTCTCCTTCCATGCTGGGATTTGTCGCCAGGATGATCTCCCGAATGTTCTCCGCGGCCACCCGGGCCAACAACTCGCGAATTTTTAGATCTTCTGGTCCAATGCCCTCGATTGGAGATAGGACACCCTGCAGCACGTGGTAGCGACCATGAAATCCATCGGTGCGTTCCAGGGCCAGGACATCCAGCGGCTCTTCCACCACGCAGAGCACATCCTGATCGCGATCGGCGTTGGCACAAATCTCACACTGGATCTGGCCGGCGATGGTGATATTAAAGCATGTCTGGCAGTACGTGGTCTCGGTTTTCAAGGCGCTGAGTGCGGAGGCCAGGTCTAGTGACAGCTCATCGGGAGCAGTGAGCAGGTAGAAAGTGAGCCTGGAGGCGGATTTTGGTCCGATCCCAGGCAGTTGCGAGAAGGCGTTGATCAGGTCTTGAATGGGGGCTGGAAGCAGCATTTAGCAGCTTATTAGAACGGGAGACCGCCGGCTAAGGGCCCCAATCGCTGTGCGGCGAGTTCCCGGGATTGATCCAGACCAGAGTTGATCGCCGTTAAGAGCAGGTCCTGCAGCATCTCTACATCAGCATCCTCGAGCAGGGCAGGGTCGATCTCCACCGATTGGCAGCGTTGATCGCCAGTCACGACGATCTTCACCGCCCCGCCCCCAACCGTCGCGGTGACAGTTTCTTCGGCCAGCTGGGCTTGCGTTTCTTCGATTTGTTTTTGAAGGCTTTGCAACTGCTGCATCATGTTTGTCCCCTTAGGTCCCTTAAATCCTTTTGCCATTTCGTCTCCTAAACTTTTCTATCTGTAAAATCATTGAATATCTACAATCTCTCCACCCATGTCCCTCAACGCGGAGGCAACCATGCCATCATCATCTACTTCAGAAGGGATATCGGTATTCTTCGCGGAGGTGATCACGCAACGCACCGCGATCTCTTTACCCAGAACCTGGGAGACGACCTGCTGGACGATCTCCAGATTCTCGCGTTTATTCATCTGGTTCTTAAGGATATCGCTGGCAAAACCGAGGATCAGCACGCTGCCGGCCAGATGCCGGGATTGGGAGGAATTTAACAGGCCATACAGATTGGGGTGATCTTTCCGGACGGTAGCAAGCACCCGGGGCCAGTTCTGTTCTAAAACGGAAGATGACTGTACATCTGCAGGGGATTGGGCTGGGGTATTTGTGTCACTCAGCTGTTTTTTTGGTTTGGTTGGATTCTCTCCCACTGCTGGCGGGGGAACTGAACGGCTGGCTGGAACCGGATTAGGGGGAGCAACAGCCTGCCCTTGAGTCTGGCAGGCTTCAATAAAAGCAATTTCTAAAGGCAGGCCAGGCTGCCAGGCGGCGCGTGAATCGGTGGCTGCCTGATTGAACGAGCGAATGACCGCGATTAAATCGTCTGTTTTGATCTTCCCGGCATGTTCATTTAGTTGGGCTTCCATCTCTGGTGTCTCGTTGCTGGGATTGACATCCCCGATCTGGATCAGAAGCAGACTACGCAGGTAATCGACGATCTGCCGGGTGAATTGGCGCACATCGCTGCCCGAATCGAGCGCCTTGTGAATGTGATCGAGACCCGCCCCTGGATCGCATTCCAGTAAGGCGGAGACCACATCGACCACAGCCAAGCTGGTGGCAGTTCCCAGCACGGTTTGAGCCAGTTCAAGATCGATCCTTTTACCTGTAGAAGAGAGCTGGTCTAGCAGGGAGATCGCATCTCTTAAGCTGCCGGTGGCCTGGCGGGCGAGCAATTCGAGCGCCTCGGGCGAGACTTCCAGGCCCTCCTTGTCAGCCAGTTCACCCAGGCTGGCGACGATATCATCCACCGGTATGCGCCGGAATTCGTGCCGCTGGCAGCGTGAGAGCACCGTGGCAGGAATTTTGTGCACTTCGGTTGTCGCCAGCACGAAGATGGCATGCGAGGGGGGTTCTTCAAGCGTCTTCAAGAGGGCGTTGAAAGCAGCCGTGGAGAGCATGTGGACTTCATCGATTACGTAAACCTTGTATCGCCCCTGGTTTGGGGAGAAGTTGATCTTCTCGCGCAAATCGCGCACATCGTCCACGCTGGTATTGGAGGCCGCATCAATCTCGATCAAATCGAGGAAGCGGCCTTCATTCAACGACTGGCAGTATTCACATTGATCGCAAGGTCGCTGTGCTGGATCGGGATCAAGGCAGTTGACTGCCTTGGCCAGCAGGCGGGCGGTGGTTGTTTTGCCGGTCCCGCGGGGACCAGCGAACAGGTAGGCATGCACGATCCGGTCGCTGGCAACCGCGTTGCGCAGGGTCTGGATGATGTGATCCTGACCGACTACGGATTCCCAGCGGCGCGGGCGCCATTTGCTGTACAGAGCTTGAGGCATCTAGAGTCCTATGCAAAGTAGTTTATCAGATGCAGCCATGTAAGGCAACCTCTGGTTGAATTTGTGGTTATACACCTCAATGTTAATCCCGGGCTGCGGCTGATTCCTACTGGTTATCACCGCGGTTGGTGAATAAATAGGGGGGAGAGCGGCGGGTAGACGAGCAGGTTAGTCTGGGCTATTTACTGGGCTTATCCAGGCAAGTTCAGAGCGAAGTGACTTCCTTGTTGAAATTTGAAGGCGAATTCCCTTCGTTGGGAATATCAGCCCAGATACACCTCTCAGTAAGAGGTCAGATCGGGCAGCATTTCTGGAAGAGCTGCAGGAAGCAGTTGTGATTTCTCCGCTATCCAGGTGGGAGAAATCCAACTAGATGTCGATATTAATGCCCCTACCGAGCGCCTGTTTGAAAATCTGACCAATCCAGAAGATTTGAAAAGACATGTGGGTGAGGATCCGAAAGTCGAACCAGAAGTAGGGGGAGTTTATCCTTTCGGCTGGGAAGATGGTCCCCAAAGGATCCTGGATATTAAGAAGGACAGCAAACTGTCATACTCCTGGGAGTATCCGAACGAACCGGACATCGTGGTGACTTGGAAATTGGAGGGGTTCGAAGGCAAGACGCGACTGACGTTGGTTTACAGCGGATTTGCCCCGGATAGAAACATGGAGGATTTCCAGATTGGTTGGATGCACTTCCTCAACCGGATCAAATTCATGGCCGAATTTGGTGAACGTTGGCAGAAAGCCAGGATCGTTGCCGGTGATTTCTGATATCCAAGATTTAATTTGCCTTACTCATAGGGTTTGAGCCTGGAAGAATTTCTACCCAGTATTTATTATGCGATCAATCTCCCGGTCCGCGTTCAGTGGCCGCAGCTGAAAGCGATCATTGGGGACTTGCAGGTTATATGAGCGGATCTCATTATTAATCTCTGTAACTTTCTCGCGGAAAGACACCATCGATCGTTTCCATTCATTCTCAGCCTGGTTGGAGGCATTTCCATCCGCGAGCTCAGCCTGGTACCACTCCCAGGAGCGCGCCAGGCCAGTATGCGCATCCCGGATCTGTACTTCGATTTCACCCAAAGATTCAATCCAGGGCAGAGAAAACCCGCCAGACTTCAGCATGTTGTGGGCCGCCCGCCATTCCGGATCCTGGTGTGGATTCTGATCGAGCTGCAGTGGTTTCCCTTTGCCGGGCAAATCATCAAATTCCCCTTCTTCCATTGCCCGGCGGATGATCTCTTCGATCGATGAATTATGCATGGTTTGTAAATGGTTATTAGGTATTGGTTATTGGATATTTGTTACTATTTTCGCTCATCTCACAGCAAGCCGCAAGATAGCAGGAAAAGTGATGTTGTGATTTTGGGTTTGTGGAGAAATTGTGATGTTGCGTGAAAGACTTACGGGATCTCGTATGAAGTGTGTACCTCACCT
>JBFFEL010000064.1:0-19748 GCA_041558875.1 Anaerolineales bacterium | reverse complement strand
CGCTGACTTCATCTGGAGGTAATAGAAGAGCATTTTCAGCTGAGAGTACATCTCTGAATACCGGTAAATCGCTGGCGCAGATCGCCCTGCCGCATGCCAAATACTCAAATAATTTCATTGGGCTGAGATATTTTGCGATATCACCACCAGATGAAGCAGAAACTTGTCTTTGGTAGGGCATCAAGAGCACATCACAAGCAGACTGGTACAGAGGCAATTCTGAATTTGGTACAAATCCCGTCAGGAATACGTTCTCCAGATTCTTTTCTCTCGCCATTTCATCCACTTTGGCGACATCACTTGGCTCGCCACCTGCAATTAAAAAATTCACCTGGGGCATTTGTTCTGCAACCTTAATGATCAGCTTGACGCCTCTTCCTGGATAAAGATGACCCGTATATCCAACGGTAAATCGCTCAGGAAGGAATTTCGAACTAAATTTATCATCCTGTTGGTTATCCTTAACGATTAACCTGCGTCTGCTTTCCTCAGGTTCAGGCAAATCTGCATATCGCTCAAGGTCTACCCCATCAGGACTGATCTGCATGAAAGGGGTCTGAATATATGATCCTAATCTATCTCGCAAATCAGCGGCTAATGGACTGGATATCACGATCAAACGCTTGGCCCCACTTCCCTTTAAAAATATTCGCAAAATCAGTGTTCCGAAATTTCCTTGTGGAATATCATGGACTTCCAGGATTGTTTTTATCCCCTGCCAGGCTGAGATTGCAGCTGCTTGTGACAGGCGTGTATATATAATCTCGGCTTCCCATCCTCGCGACCAGCGAACTGCATTCCAGGCATAATCGTATTTTCGTAAGCCTTGATTAACCGGCAGCCATTCAATCTGAAACTGGGCAGACAAGCCATAATGATGGGCGAGTGAGTCCCAACTTCGATCTCCAACTTCAAGTTCACGGTCTCCTTCTGGGATTGCCAAACGGACATCATGTCCTAGCTTTGTAAAAGCCTGACTCATTTTCATCACCTGCAATGTATTGGCTCTTCTGGATGGCATCGACGTCGGAGCGATAATCGCTAATTTCATCCCGTTTGCTCCTGGCGATTTTTTAACTCTCGGAATGTCTTTCGCACATTCAAGGAGACTGAAAAGATATAATAACTTGACAGTAGAGCAGCACTACCCAGATACCCATAAATCGGTACAATGGCGAGAATTCCAATTATCTTAAACACTGCTGCGATCGAGTTGATCTTAGCTGGATAATCTGCCAGACCAAGCGACAATAAGGAGATCCGATTCCAATAAAATGTGTTAGCCACTAATAATCCAACCATCAAGATTATTAATGCTGGAAATGAAGGCAGAAACTCCGGGGTATATAGGAATGCAATCAAAGGTCTGCCGAAGATTAACAAGAATAAGCCAGCTATCGCAGAATAAGCGAAAGCCATCAGGGAACCCTGGCGTAAAACGTAGCTCATATTATCCCAATTCTTACCCGCCACCTCTCGGGACAACTCTGGATAGGTAGCCTGGGGTAATGGGCTCACCGGCAGCTGGATTAAATTTGCTAGACTCAACGCAAGCTTGTAATAGCCCGCCCCAGTCGGCCCGGTCAGCGCAGAAACCCAGAGCAGCTCACCATCCTTATTTACTAGATTTATGGTAGCACTAATATTTGTGCTGAAAGCGAAGCGCACGATTTCATTTGTCCTATCTTTGAGCAAACTAACAGGTGCACGCCACCAACCTGCACCCCATTGGTGAGTCGCCAGGACAACTGCTGCTGTTGCAGATGCGATCGCTCCAGCAATTTTTCCACCCATATAAGCCAGGACAATTTCGAATAAGCCGCCCTGGTTGATGAAAACCAACCCTACTAGGCTTAATGTGAGAATACTTTGACCAATTGTTATTCCAGCGATGATCTTGAAGCGATCGAATATCTGGATCAAACCGGTAGAGCTCTCGGCCATGAAATTTGCCAGGACGATCAATCCATATATCACAAACCAGAAAGTTGCTCCTGAATCCTTGGCGAGATATTGAGCACCGAGTGGAGCCAACAACCAGATCAATCCGAAGGCAAAGAACGAGGTCAGTGTCTCAAGAATCCCGGCTGACTTGAATACAGCAGCCGCGCGAGTTTCATCCCCCTCCACGGTGTACTCTCCAACATACTTGATCACTAATTCGCTCATTCGAAATGATGCAAATTTATTGACCACGCTGGTAAAGAGAGTTATCGTCCCAAGAATCCCAAAATCAGTGACTCCTAATAGGCGGGCAACCAGAATGCTCTGCACCATGCTCAGTGCTGCTGCAATACCCGTCGCGCTGAAAAGGTATCCTGAATTTTTTAGAACTCGCTGGATTAATTCATTCCCAACAAGGCGGTTGAACAGGACGCTAATTTTGCTGGTCGATGGATCAGGCATGGACGCTAACCGGGGTAAATCCTCATCCCATATCGGTCTGGATCTTACTCGCCCAATCTCGCTCCTCCTGGTACCAGGAAATCAGGTTTGAGACCCCTTCGTTGAGTTCAACTTGCGGCTTCCATCCGAGTAGTTCTTCTGCTTTATCCACATCTGCTTTGTTCGCTTTCATGTCTGCAGGATGGAGGGGGAGGTGGACAACATCTGCCTGTTTTCCTATCTTCTTCTCGAATAGCCTGATCAAATCATTGATCTTGATAGTTTCAGATCCCCCTAGATTGATCACTTGATAATCTAACGGTTTAAGCCCAAGAATCGTCCCCCTGGCGATGTCATCTATGTAAGTAAACCCACGCGTTTGTTCTCCATCCCCATTTAGCTGGATCGTCTTCCCCTCGTGGATCCATTGCGCTAATCGAAACATGATCATATCTGGACGAGCTGCAGGACCATAAACAGTGAAATAGCGGAAGACGGTTACGTCGATGCCATACAAGTAATGGTAGTTGTATTCCAAAACATCAGCACCCTTCTTGCTGGCGGCGTATGGTTGGAGAGGGCGATCGCTTCTGGCTTCCTCGCTTGTCGGAAGGGGAGCATTAGCACCGTAGACACTCGATGTCGAGGCGAGAATAAATTTCTCGATCCCATAATTCCGGCAGAGTTCCAATAGATTTAGTGTTCCGGTTATGTTGGTTTCTAAATAAATCCAGGGATCTTCAACAGACTGCCGAACTCCAGCTCTGGCAGCGAGATTTATCACCGCCTCAATACTGCCATCTCGAGAAAACCCTTCAAATAGAGAAGACAATTCATCTTGATCGGAGATATTCGTCTTCGTGAATTTGAACCGCTCGCGATCAATCAAGCGACCCAGGCGATAATCTTTCATGCGGACATCGTAGGCATTATTAAGATCATCAACTCCAATGACTTCATGCCCACTTTCTAATAACAGCTCCGCGACGCGAGCAGCAATAAATCCAGCCACACCAGTTACAAAATAGCGCGCCATTTAGGTATCTAAACCTCAAAAGCCTTAATCATTTGCGGTTCACAAACGAACTACTCGTGGATCATCTCGGCCAACCTTCCCAAGGGCGTTGCGCGTATCTACGACTAATGTGGCCTTATTTAAGATGTCCTCATAATTATAGGTTGAATGATCCGTAACGATCACAACACAATCCGCTTTGCTCACACCCTCTTCAATATCATCCACGCTTTCCAACATCCAGTCATCGTGATCTATCGTTGGGATGTAAGGGTCATGGTAATCCACCTCAGCCCCTTTTTGAAGCAGCAATCCGATAATATCCAATGAGGGTGATTCACGGACATCATCTACATCAGGTTTATACGCAGTGCCGATCACCAGAATTTTGCTGCCTTTGAGTGGCATCTGGTGCTCGTTGAGTGCATCTTGAATTTTACTGACCACGTAACGCGGCATGCCGGTATTGATTTCAGATGCCAGGTCTATGAAGCGCGCTGTGTAGTTTAATGCTTTCAATTTCCAGGAAAGATAAAGAGGATCTATAGGTATACAATGCCCTCCCAGTCCTGGACCGGGAGTGAATTTCATGTATCCAAATGGCTTTGTGGCAGCAGCATCAATAATTTCCCACACATCTAGCCCAAGTCGATCGCACATGATCGCCATCTCGTTGACCAGGCCAATATTGATCATGCGGAATGTATTTTCAAGCAGCTTTGCCATTTCTGCGCTTTCAGCTGAGGATACCGGTACGACAGTCTTTATCGCCTGTTCGTACCAGAACGAAGCGATTTCAGAACATGCGGGGGTGATACCCCCGATTACTTTTGGCGTATTGTATGTTGTCCAATCTTCACGTCCGGGATCAACCCTTTCAGGTGAAAATGCCAGGAAGAAATCCTCCCCAACTTCTAATCCGCTATTTTCAGCCAGCTTCGGAAGTAAAATTTCGCGAGTTGTTCCTGGATAGGTCGTGGATTCCAACACGATCACCATACCGGGGTGGACGTATTTCACCAGCTCATCTGTCGCAACTAAGATGAAGGACAGGTCCGGATCTCCCGTTTTCCTCAATGGAGTCGGAACGCAAATACTGACCGCATCTGCATCCTTGATCACAGAAAAATCTCCGGTTGGTTTCAATTTACCGGATTGAATCAATTCTTTAACTTTGTGGCTGGGGACGTCTTGAACATAACTTTCACCACGGTTGAGCGTCTCGATCTTGCTGAGATTTGGTTCGACACCTGTGACCTCAAAGCCGGATTCGGCAAAAAGGGTCGCCAACGGCAACCCGACATAACCAAGTCCCATGATGGCGATCTTTGCAGACCGGTCCTGAAATTTCTGGTGTAGTTCTTCCTGATAGTTTTCCATCGACACCTCAAAATAGACTGAGCTGCTTCGGTTCCTGCTCATCTGTTACCTCTTCGTCAATTGCTGCAGGGAGCTTGTCAGCATCTGCAATCAGCTTGGGTAGTAAGTGGAAATCATTCTCAATTACTGGTCTCAGAGAGCCTTGATGGAGCGCAGCAGCTGGATGGTACATTGGGACAACCAATCGCCCTTTTACTTGAACAGGTTTTCCATGCACATTACTGATTTTGACATTGGGAATAAACAGGTTCATAGAAAATCGGCCGAGTGTGACGATCACTTTCGGATTGATTGCCTGAATCTGTCGGTCGAGATAGGTCTTTGTGCAGGTTTCGACCTCCTCAGGTTGTGGATCGCGATTCTTCGGGGGACGGCATTTGACCACGTTGGTGATGAATACATCTTCCCGTTTCAATCCGATTTTTGATAGCAATTCTTCCAAAAACTTCCCTGCGGCACCGACAAATGGTCGACCCTGTTCGTTTTCGTGAAAGCCAGGACCTTCACCAATAAACATGATCTCTGACTTAACAGGTCCCTCTCCCGGTACAGCATTTTTCCTTGAGTGATGGAGTTCGCACAACGTGCAAGAAGATACCTCCAACGAAATCTCGCTTAACATTTCTTCAACGTTCACTCTTCACCTCTCAACACAGAATTCACATCTGATAACTTCTGAATTTTATCGGTCCGTTCCGCTTAGATTTCATCCTTCCGATAAACCAGTTCCTCCAAATTATCAAGATTCATCAGGAGTGCGTCCTCGTTGTTATCGCGGTAATAACGTCTACGCCGGGAAACAACTTTGAATCCGAAATCCTTGTAAAGGGTTTGGGCAGCATGATTGCTGGCCCTAACTTCCAACATTGCTCTGCGAGCACCCAGCTGGAAAGATTCGAATAACACCTTTCGGAGCAAGCCAGCTGCAATACCATGACCTCGATAATCAGGATGAATCGCCAGCGTAGCAATATGGGCTTCTTCTTGAACCAACCAAACATCAATCATCCCGACCACAATTCCACCTTTATCTTCAAAGTGCTTCTCAGCTACCCATAGAATCGCGTTGGTGTTGTTCATTAGGTCATGGCGGTACGCACTTTCAGGCCAGGGCATCTTGAAAGAAAGACTGTCGATAACCATCACAGAATCAAGGTCATCTTTCCGCATTTCTCGGAAAGTTATTTTAGAATTCTCAATCATCCAGAGTTTTGTTGATCGTAATGCAGGTATTCAGGCGCCAGAGCTGCCGGATCATCTGACATCCCTTTTTGCCAGCGACGCCAACCCAACTCTGCCAGGAAGGATGGACGCCTCAATGATTGTGCCGGTGATGCCAATATCACGTTTATTCGCTTCCGCCTGAATAGCCGCCTCTCATCTTCTGATAACTCCCCGCATACAATCGTTGGAGATTTTATTCTGCTGGTAAGGTCCCTTGGTGTCATGACCTGGACATTCTTATCCGCTTTCCATTCACCAGAATAATTTTTATACCATCCAACAGCTATTCTCCCGCGCCCTGCCTGCAAAATTGCCGCTAATGGTTTATCATCAATTGGTTGGGAAGCAGCTAAGATATCTAATGACGGAATCCCGACTATCGCCATCCGCCCTGCTAATGCCATTCCTTTTGCCAGAGACATTCCAATTCTCAAACCTGTAAACGAACCTGGACCTATTGCAACAGCCACCACTTTCAATTCATCCATTGATATTCCAGCTTGATCAATGACCTCGGAAACCGTGGGTGCCAGCTCTACTGTATGGAATTGTCCACTCAACCAGATTTTCTCACTAACGACCTGCACCCCATCGTATAAAGCGACGCCGACTGTTCGTGTGGATGTGTCAATTGCGAGCAGCATTATAATCCACCATAAATTCGCGTACGGAAGTTTTCCAGCAGATTCTCGTAATAGGATCCTCGGGCTGAGAAAATTAAATCACGTTGATCGATATCTACTATCCGCAGATTCACCCAAAGGCGATCTGTCGGTAAAGCAGATTTGATCCGTTCAGCCCATTCTATGACTAATGGTCCAGTCTCAATAAAGACCTCTAAATCAAGGTCCCGAGCCTCACCAGCATCTTTCAATCGATACGCATCCAGGTGGTGAAATTGGCCTCCATCTAAGCGCCGGTAAAGGTTCATCAGAACAAAAGTCGGACTGGTTACTCGATCTAGTGAGCCCCAACCAGCTGCCATTCCTTGAACCAAGGTCGTTTTTCCCGAACCCAAATCACCTTCCAGACAAATAATATCCCCGTCCTTTAATATCGTACCCAAGCGAATCCCCACCCGCCTTGTATAATCAGTCCCCCGGCTGATAAACTCTAACGAATTTTGATCGAGGATTGGCATGACTGGATTATAAGCTGTGCAGGTAACAAAGTGAAGGGCGATTGAACCAGCTGATTGAGGTTCGGAAGCTAATTCTTGATTTCCAACCGGGCTAACGATGCGGCCAGGCGTTTCAAGCCCTCACCAGCGAAAAACACATCAACAATTTCATCATCGTCTTGGATTCGACTGTTGAGCACTAATCCTTCTCCCCAAACTGGATGCATCACGGTTGCCCCAGCCTGGTATTGGGGTTCGCTTCGGGTAGTTGTCTGAGGTTCGCTTTTCTCCCAACGCAAAGCGCTGGACCTGGTCACACGAGATATTCTCTTTGACCGGGTGCTTTCTTTTATCAATTCGTCTGGGATATCTTTCAAAAACCGCGATTCGTCGACTGGCTCCGAATAGCCAAAGGCGCTGCGATTGAGGGGCAGGATCAAAAACAATCGATCCATTGCCCGGGTGATGCCAACATAAAACAATCTTCGCTCTTCCTGCATGCTTTCCGGATCATCGAAGGATCGTACATGGGGTAATGTGCCGTCGCTAAGCCCAACGATGAACACGGTAGGAAACTCCAGACCTTTCGCAGCATGCAGGGTGAGTAATGTAGGCACGTTATAGTTTGAATCCAAGGTATCCTGGTCGGACACAAGGGCAACCCTTTCCAGGAATGGATCGAGCCCATCTACCTTGAATTCATCCGCCAGGCGGCGTAGTTCCATCACGTTTTCCCACCGGTCTCGACCCTCATCGCTCCCATCGTCAATGTAATCACGATAGCCGGTATCCTCGATAATTTGATCCAACAGTTGTAATGGCGTTATGTCATCCTTAATTTCCCGCCATCCAAGGAGTAGAGTGCCGAATTTTGACAATGAAATCCCCATCCGGTTTTGGAATGCAACAAGATGAGCTGATTTTCCTTTCCCGAGGTCTAACAACAACTCGCCTGGGGAGATTCCTGCTTGTTGGGCTACAGTTCTCAACGCAATCACACTTTTTGTCCCGATCCCCCGTGCAGGCACATTGATAACCCGTGCTAAACTGATTTCATCATTTGGGTTATGGGCTATGCGCAAATAAGCGATAAGATCCTTGATTTCACGCCGGCCATAAAATCGCTGCGCGCCAACCAGCTTGTAGGGTACATTTGCCTGTAAAAAAGCCTCTTCTAGCAATCTCGATTGGGCATTTGTCCGGTACATGACCGCGAAATCACCGGGTTGTGATTGGTTGCTGGCCACATAGCGGGCGATATTCTCAACTACAAAATTAGATTCTTCCCTATCATCGTATGTTTCATGCAATGTAATTTTTTCGCCAAACCCACGATCGGTTACTAATTTCTTTGGCGTCCGGTTTGGGTTTCGATCGATGATCGACATGGCAACATCCAATATCGCTTGCGTTGAGCGGTAATTCTGCTCAAGCAGTATCACTTGCGTCTCCGGGAAGTCTCGTTCGAATCGCAAGACATTTCTATAATCAGCTCCCCGCCAGGCATAAATGGATTGGTCGACATCACCAACAACGAATATATTTCGGTGAACAGAAGCCAGGTGGTGGAGCAATCTATACTGGGCCAGGTTAGTATCCTGGAACTCGTCGACCAGTACGTGCTCATAGCGACGCGCATATTTTTCCCTCACCTGGGTCACCTCTTCTAATAGACGCGCAGTCCAGAGCAGCAAATCATCGAAATCAAGACCATTATTCGCTAAGAGCATCTCCTGGTATCGAGTGTAAATTCTCTTTATCACCTCATCTCGATAATTATCTGGGACAAACTCATCTGGCAGGAGCAGCTCATTCTTGGCATTCGAAATCGATGCCAACACACTTTGCGGTTGATAACGTTTTTTATCCAGGTTTAAATCCAACAGTGCCCGCTTGACTACACTGAGCTGATCATCTGTATCGAAAATGACATAATTTGATTGGAAGGGAAGATGCTCTGCTTCGATTCTTAAAATTCGTGCGCAGGTTGCATGGAATGTCCCAAGAGTTAAACCGCGTGTGTTTTGTCCCACCAGCTCCTGCACCCTGCTTTCCATCTCTCTGGCCGCTTTATTCGTAAAGGTAACTGCCAGGATATTGTAGGGATGGACGTCCATTTTTCCAATCAGATAGGCGATTCGCTGGGTCAGAACTCGCGTTTTACCGGATCCCGGCCCTGCCAAAACGAGCACCGGACCGGATCCTGCAGTTACTGCTTGCTGTTGTTGGGGATTCAAATTGGCGAGATAATCCATATGCGAGGATTGTACTGCCTGCAATGAGGTGTGTCAACTGAAGGAGACATTCCGAAAAAATCGAAACCGATTGTATTGTATAATCCTCAAAAGTGAATTGATTTCAACGATTATGGTCAACCAGATTTTCCCCCATTCATGTGAAAGTATGTCCGAGATCGAGGATGATCGTGTTTCTTTAACGGTTACCTCACCGCCTTACTGGAATGCGATAGATTACGACATTCATTCTGATAATAGTGAACAGAACTATCGCACCAGGAATTATTCAAAAGGTTTTTCAGACTACCAGGATTATTTAGATTGGTTGGAAGGTATTTTCCAGGAGATATACCGGGTTACAAAACCTGGTGGTTTCTGTGCAGTTGTCATCGGTACTGTTCTGCTGGATGGAAAACATTACCCGGTACCTTTCGATCTCGTATCCCGATTATCGCGCAGAGATTGGCTTTTTCACCAGGATTTCATCTGGCACAAGTGTACTGCTGGCGTCAAACGTGCAGGAGTTTTCATTCAGAAACCGTTCCCGGGCTATTATTATCCCAATATTATGAATGAATATATTTTGGTTTTCAACAAACCTGGTCAAAAAATATACCAGGATCGTTCACCAGGGGAAAAATCCAGGGCTACTCACAGGATTGATAGCCTTTTCACCATGGAAACCGCAAATAATATCTGGCATATTGCGCCTGTGCCACCGAGTACGATTGACCATCCCGCCCCTTTTCCAGAAGAAATACCCTACCGGCTGATCACTTTGTACTCATACCCTGAAGAGATAATCTTGGATCCTTTCGCTGGCTCAGGTCAAACTTTAAAAGTTGCAAAGGCACTCGGTAGAAAGTACTATGGTTATGAAAACATATCCGGATATGTGGAATTAGCTCAGAAAAGGATAACTGAACCGCTGGCAATCCGCCCACAACAGCTGATTGCAGTATTTGATAAGGTCAAACCGGGCGAAGAAACCGGAAAGAGTTAGAAAAATCATCTCCAAAATTTGATCCTCCAGGTATATCAAATGTTAATGGATAAACCCCTCTTATCTGCATGAATTGGAATTTGATCGGTCATGAGTGGGCTGTGCAAATGCTCAAGCAGCATGTAGCCCAAGGAACTCACCGGCAGGCCTATCTATTTACCGGGCCTGAAAGCGTGGGCAGGAGCACACTCGCATTAAGGTTCGCACAGGCTATTAATTGCCCGCAGCCAATAGAATTGGGAGAACCTTGTCTCGATTGCCCAACCTGCAGCCAGCTGGAAAGATACGTCCATCCAGATTTAGCTATCGTAGAGGCTGAACATAGGGGTGGCCAACTAAAAGTTGATCAAATCCGCGCCCTGCAACATGGGCTATCATTAGCCCCTTATGACGCACAATACCGCATTGCCATCCTGCAGCGATTTGAAGAGGCTAACCGCCAGGCCGCGAATGCCTTGTTAAAAACTTTGGAAGAACCTCCACGCCAGGTGGTGATAATATTGACCGCGGTTAGTACAGACCGGTTGCTTCCAACAATTGTCTCGCGTTGTGAAGTTATCCGCTTGAGACCGGTTCCGGCTGCTGTTTTGATCCAGGGTTTATCCAATAAGTGGCAAGTCGATGGCGATGAAGCAGAATTATTAACTCACTTATCGGGAGGCCGACCCGGCTATGCTTTTCGACTCTTCCAATATCCAGAAGAAATGTCGAATAGAAAATCCTGGCTGGAGGATCAGTTGAATTTGATTTCTTCAAACAGGATAAATCGGTTTGAATATGTTGAGAGCATGGCAAAAAATCCACAATCCGTTTCGGAAATCTTAAAAGTATGGCTCTCATTCTGGCGTGATGTTATGCTGCGCACAAGTAATTCCAATTCTCCGATTACAAATATTGACTACCAGGAGAAAATAAACGAACTGGCTCAGCGGATCAATTATGAGCAGGCATACCGCATGGTTGTCAAATTGGAAAAGGTTTTTGACAACCTTGCTCGCAATGCAAACCCACGGTTGACTCTTGAAGTACTGATGCTCGACCTGCCAAAATACCATCCCCAATTACAAACTTCAAGAGACTAATCACAGCATTTCAATAATCACTTATGCTATACTCGATGAGAGTTTTACTTAATTGAATTACAAATAATAAACTTTTCAGAGTTTATGCAAGCTTGGTTATTCTCATTCAGCCAACCAGAAAATCCCATAACTCAATTAGGTGTCTGTTAGTAACGTATGCAACATGATGGGGAAGTAACTACAACTCGCGCTTCACTTGAATTGCTCTATGATATTAGTCGAGAGCTGACTGAAGCTTTGGATTTAAGCACAGTTCTCCGGCGAGTGATTACCTTGTCGATGAGCAATGTAGGTGCAGTTAATGGGAGTATTATTGTTTTCGATAGCGGTGGTGACCCTGTTGAAGGAATTATCAGTGTCGGCGATCGGGTGATCGAAAACGCCGCTAAACAGCTTTCTGAGACCCTTGATGACGGGCTGGCAGGATGGGTTATCCGCAATCAACGCGGGGCTTTAATTCCCGATACCAGCCAGGATGATCGCTGGCTGCGGCGCCCTGATGATCATGAAAAACAGACTGGACCGAAATCCGCAGTATGCGTCCCTCTAATCGCCCACCAACAATTGGTTGGTGTTATGACCCTCGTTCACCCATCGCCAAATTTTTTCTTACCTGGGCATTTGGAATTGATCCAGGCTATTGCCGATCAGGCAAGTATTGCTGTTCAAAATGCTCAACTCTTCGCAGATAGTCAGCGCAGGGCAAGGGTAATGACTGCCCTGGCAAAAAGCGCTTCTGTGATAACTGCCAGCCTGGACCTGGATGAGGTTCTGCAGCGCATTCTTTCCCAAATCCGTGAAGCCTTGCACGTTGAAACTGTGTTTTTGGCTCTCGTTGACACGCAGGGGGAGTACTTGAAATTCACTGCGACCTCAGCTGGCAATGATGTTGAATTAGCTGGTCTCCAGACGAAGGTAGGCGTTGGTTTTGCTGGTCAGGTAGCAAAATCGGGGGAAGGTATAGTGATCCCAGATACCGATATGGATGAAAGTTTTTCCCTTGAATTTGAACGGAATATCGAAAGCGACATTAGAGCCATTATTTGTGCCCCGTTGAAATCCGAAGGAGAGATCATCGGCATCTTAGAGGCAATCAATCCGATTGTTGGAAAATTTGATCCTGATGCGCTTGAGGTTTTAACTGGTATTGGTAGTTTGGCAGGTACGGCCATCAACCACGCTCGTTTGTACGAACAAGTCCAAAATACAGAACAGCGCTACCATGATTTATTCCAGGACAGCATTGATCCAATCTTGATAACTGACAATGAAGGCAATATCTTGGAAGCAAACCGGCAAGCTGAAATCTTCACAGGATTGGACAACAGGACTTTACTGGCAAAATCTATCAGCCAGCTGATTTCAAGCGAAGGTCCAATTCCAGGTTTGGAGACAGACGGGGTAACCATTGGAGAAATTCATTCTATTGAAGCTGAATTTGCCTCCAGCGATGGGATACAAACACCAATTCGTTTATTTGTCCGCTCCATTGATGTCAAAAATTACCAATGGTTGATCAGAGATATCAGCGAAAGGCGTAGGTTAGACCGTTTGCGAGAAGATTTAATTTCGATGATTTACCACGACCTCCGCTCTCCGCTGGCGAACATTGTCTCCAGCCTGGACGTTTTCAATACCATGCTCCCCGATGATGGCGACCCGGCTTATCGATCACTGCTCAATATCGCCTTGAGATCGACCGAACGGATTCAAAGGTTGACGAATTCGCTGTTGGATATGAGCCGCCTTGAATCTGGACAACCAATGGTAAACCTTTATTCAACATCACCGGTACTTCTCGCCGCAGATTCGGTCGAAGCTGTCTCTCCAGTCGCTGCAGCGAAAAATCAGATAATCAATATCAAAATTCCATCAAATGTACCTCAAGTTAAGGTAGATGGGGATATGATCCGCAGGGTCTTGATCAACCTCTTGGAAAACGCGGTAAAATACAGCCCACCTGATGGCGAGATCACCCTGGGTGCAGCTTTAGAGTCCCAAAATGCGGTATTTTGGGTGCAGGATTCCGGACCAGGAATTCCCGCAGAAGAAAAAGACCACATTTTTGATAAGTTCACCCGCTTGAATCCCGCAGGGAGCCAAAAAGGATTTGGGTTAGGATTGGCTTATTGTCGTCTGGCGATTGAAGGTCATGGAGGTCGTATTTGGGTCGAAAGCGAACCTGGGAAAGGATCTCGATTCTCCTTTACCTTGCCAATTAATGATGATTAATCCACCAGACAGCAGGTCTTCCTGGTAGTCTATCAACCTTATTCAACTGGACATTTTCTGATTTTTCTCTGGGAGTGTATATGCGTCAAATCGCACCCGGCATCTACATCGAAGACGCTTTTGCGGGAGTGACACTTGGTGCCTTGATCCTTCCTCATGGGACAATTATGGTTGACGCCCCTTTGAGGGCTGAGGACGCCCGTACCTGGCGAGCCTCAATTACCAATCTCTCCATTGGTTCGAATAGGCTTCTTGTCAACCTGGATGCTCACCTCGATCGCACGCTGGGTTCTCGTGCCTTGGATAGCACAATTGTAGCTCACCAAACGACAGCGCAGGTTTTTCGCAACCGCCCCTCCGTATTTAAGGGCCACAGCGCGGACAGTGGATCAGAATGGGAAGTAAGCAACGATGTATTTGGTACTCGTTGGGCGATACCAGACATCACCTTCTCAGATCGACTCCTGTTCCAGTGGGGTGGTCCGCAGGTAATTCTTGAACACCATCCTGGTCCTACGTTGGGATCGATTTGGGTTTTGATCCATTCCGCAAATGTGATATTCGTTGGGGACACCATCCTGAATGATCAACCTCCTTTTCTCGCCTCGGCAGATCTTCCCGCCTGGATCGAATCACTTGAATTGCTGCAATCATCTTATCAAGAATATACGATAATCAGCGGCAGGGGTGGTTCTAAAGGGAAAAATGGGATTCAATCCCAATTAAATATCCTAAAGCAGATATTGCACGGCCTGGAAAAACTATCCAAAAAAGATGCTCCCCCTGAGATGACAGAAGGGTTAATTGCCGAGCTTATTTCTGGGATGTCGCTGCCTGGGAACCGGAGAAAACATTACATCCAGCGCTTGCGCCATGGTCTTTATTATTACTACTCGCAACATTACCAGTCTATTGAATCACTTGAAAATAATAAGTAAAGTCCATTAATCTTAATGCCGAAAACAGACCAATTACCGCTTTACGAACTCACCCGTGGCGAGATCGTAGAATCAATCCATTTTGGTTCGATCGCCATTTCCGATAACCAGGGTCGTCTGGTGGGTTGGTACGGAGATCCCCATACGCGAACTTTTCTTCGTTCTTCAGCCAAACCTTTTCAAGCGATTCCATTCATAGAGCAAAATAGTCAAGCATATTTTGATCTATTAATGGAAGAAATTGCGCTCATTTGTGCTTCTCACTCAGGGACGGATAAACACGTTGCGACACTCCAGGCTCTACAGAAAAAAACCGGGGTCAGTGAATCGGAATTGATGTGTGGGACTCATCCAATCCATGACAAATCCACAGTTGAAGATATGCGTGAACGGGGCGAAGAAGTTACGCCGAACCGCCACAATTGTTCAGGGAAACATACCGGTATGCTTGCCTTCGCGCATATGCAAAATTGGTCAACATCAGATTATTTGGAACTGGAACACAATATTCAGGTCAGCATATTAAGGGCTTTCTCCGAGATGAGCGGAATTCAAGTGGAGAATATCGTCATCGGAATAGATGGTTGTTCTGCTCCAAATTTCGCCGTCCCGCTTCATAATGCTGCGCTTGCCTATGCCCGCCTGTGTGATCCGCAGGATTTTTCGAGAGAACGCGCCAATGCCTGTAGAATGATCACTTCCGCAATGATGGAAAATGCCTTCATGGTAGGTGGTCCAGGAATTTTCGATACCCGCCTAATGGAAGTAAACTCCGGTCAAATTGTATCTAAGGGAGGCGCTGAAGGCTACCAGGCGCTTGGAATAATGCCGGGAGCACTGGGGGCTGATTCGCCAGCTTTGGGGATTGCATTCAAAATATCTGATGGCGATTTGAGATCGAGAGCCCGACCTGCAATCTCCATCGAGATTCTGCGCCAATTGAATGCGCTGACCCCCGAACAGGAAAGTGAATTATCTGAATTTGGTCCTTCTCGAACGCTCAAGAATTGGCGAGATTTAGAGATCGGTGACTCAAACCCAGCATTTAAGTTGAATCTTATCTCACCCTATTAAAATTGCTTCTTTTTTCAATATGGATTCCCGCGAACATGCTCTCGAAATATACCAGCGGCTGGCTGATTTCTATGGCCATCCAGACTGGCGAAATCCTCTGCCGCCCTTAGATGAGCTGGTGTCCACTATTCTTTCACAAAACACGAACGACGCAAACCGGGATCGAGCTTTCGAATCGCTTAAGGATAAGTTCTCATCCTGGGAAGAGGTCCGGGATGCTGATCCCGATAAGGTCTTAGAGGCGATTCGTACTGCTGGCTTAGCCAATCAGAAAGGGCCGCGAATCCAAAATATATTAAAAGAGATTACAGATCAGCGGGGAAGCTTGGATCTTTCTTTTTTATCTGATATGTCGACCGAAGATGCTCGAGAATGGTTGCTTCAGTTCAAAGGGGTTGGCCCTAAGACAGCCGCCATCGTTCTGCAATTTTCTTTGGGTAAGCCAGCCTTTCCCGTTGATACCCACATTTATCGGGTCACCGGTCGCCTGGGTCTTCGCCCTGCGAAAATGAACGCCGATCAAGCACACCACTATCTGGCGGAATTATTACCGGAAGAAACATATTACGATATTCACCTGAATTTGATCCGCTTGGGTCGTGAAATTTGCCATGCCAGAAAACCGAACTGTCCGGATTGCCCTCTCCAAGACATATGTGATTATTATGCCGAATTGCTCAAGGTGACCAATTCCGAAATTTGATACTCGTATGAAGATATATTTTGCTTGTTCAATTACCGGGGGGCGTGATGATGAGGCATATTACAAAATTATCGTCGATACACTGCTGGCCGATGGTCATGAAGTCCCCACTGCCCATCTATCCAGTTCTGATGTAATGTCTCTCGAGGATATTGCAGATCCAGTCGATGTTTATGAGCGTGACATGGCCTGGATTGACTCATGCCATGCTTTAGTGGCCGAAGTGAGTACCCCCTCCCATGGAGTCGGCTATGAGATTTCAAGTGCCCTGACAAAAGGTAAAACTGTGTTATGCCTGCACCAGGAAGGATTACGTGTATCAAAGATGCTAACCGGGAATATCGATTCGAAAATCCTAGTCCGATCTTATCAAAATAAAGATGATATCCCCCATTTACTCAAGGAATTCCTCTCACGAATCGAAGCCTAGTGAATGCATCTCCTATGGTGAGTATCATCACCTGATAATCATGACGATTGGCATTCAACGAACGCAAGTTTTTTGTGTAATATATGCTAAGAATTAAACGGGAATCAGGCTATGTCCTGATACTCATCGCTGTTTCCTCCTTTGGCGAACGCCTCCGCTGGGCTTCCTCACCGCCCCGGCGGAGGCTGTTTTTAGTTAATAAAATGAATGATAGTTTGGTTAGAAATATATAAAAAACAGAAAATTTGCTTGACTTCATACCCTTGGTCAGCATACAATCTATGTAAGAGTACCGATAAAATTCATCGAATTTCCCCTCTGGAGAGCCTTGTTCTCTTCAAGGAAAACAAAACATGGAGTATAAAGACTATTATAAGGTCCTGGGTGTTGATCGAAATGCCACCGATGATGAGATTAAGCGTAAATATCGAAAGTTAGCCCTTGAACACCATCCGGATCGAAATACAGGTGATAAATCCGCAGAAGAAAAATTCAAAGAAATCAACGAAGCCTACCAAGTATTGAGCGATCCTGAGAAAAGAAATCACTACGATCGTTTGGGTGAATCCTATACCAGCTGGCAGCAAAGAGGAGGGACTCCTGGGGGTTTTAATTGGGATGAATGGTTTGTCCAGAACCCGCGTGGCGGTAATGTACGTGTGGAAGTTGGTGATTTTGGAGACCTGTTCGGGGACTCGGGATTAGGGGATTTCTCAGATTTCTTCCGCAGCATTTTTGGTAGCATGTCCAATATGGGCGCTGCTCAAAGAAGTTCAGGAGGCGCTAGGACCCGCACAGCTGCTCGACCGCAATCCTTTCAACAAAACGTTACCATCAGTTTATTGGAAGCATTTCAGGGGACTACTCGCAGGATTAAGGTCGATAATCGTGAAAAAGAGATTATTATTCCTCCTGGAGCACGAACCGGCACGAAAATACGTGTGTCAGAGGCGATTTCCACCGCGCCAAATGCTCCAAAAAGTGATTTATACTTAGTTATTCAGGTGGCGGATGATCCACGCTTTAAACGCAAGAAAGATAATCTGCATACAGAAGTTGATGTGGACTTATACTCAGCAGTTTTAGGAGGGGAGATCAAAGTACCAACTTTAAGTGGCAATGTGGTTTTGTCTATACCAACAGGTACACAATCAGGACAAACATTCCGCCTGTCCGGTCGTGGCATGCCGCATTTGAAAAACTCAAATCAATCTGGCGATTTATACGTCAAAACAAACATCCAGATCCCACGAAAATTATCCTCAAAAGAAAAGGAGTTGTTTTCTGAGCTAAAAAAGCTCAAGGAATAATTTCTTCATTCAGACAATTCTGAATAATATTAGCTGAGGGTTCACCTTCTGAAAGGAACCAAGGTAATGAAGAATCGTAATAAATTATTGGTGATTTTTATTTTAGCAGCTATGATTATGTTCGCCTGTCAGGCGATAACAAACTCCCCCTCAATAGTAATATCGGAAGAGCCTCCCCAACCCACCTTTACCCCTGTGACTGAACCAGTCCTTATTGAGTCGCCGGTTGTTGAGGAAACGGTCATTGAGGAAACACCAATTCAAGTTGTTGAGCCTGCAGCGGTCCAAAATCGGGAAATTAATGACAACCTTCTAGTTGATATTTATGAGCGGTCCAATCCCGGAGTTGTTGCCATTCAGGTGCTAACTGAAACTGGGGACGGTCTTGGCTCTGGTTTTGTGATTGATAAAGAGGGGCATATCATCACTAATTTTCATGTTATTGATGGGGTATCAGACTTAGAGGTCGACTTTCCTTCAGGATATAAGGTTCGTGGTGAAGTAATTGGCACGGACACAGACTCTGACCTAGCTGTGGTCAAAGTGAATGCCCCTACAGAAGAACTCCACCCTCTGCCACTCGGAGATTCCAATGAGATCAAAGTCGGGCAAACAGTTGTTGCTATCGGCAGCCCATTCAGGTTCAACGGTACTATGACGACCGGGATAATATCAAGCCTGGGTCGTACACTCACTTCCTTGAACGAAGCTCCTGGTGGTAGTTTTTTCACCGCGGGCGATATAATCCAAACCGATGCAGCCATAAATCCGGGTAATTCTGGAGGTCCGCTGCTCAATCTTGATGGGGAGGTAATCGGCGTGAATAGGGCGATTGAGACATACAATATCAATTCCCAAGACGATCCAATTAACTCGGGTATCGGATTCGCCATCGCTATCAACATTGTTAAACGAGTCGTTCCATCGCTGATTAGTGAAGGAAGTTATGATTATCCATATCTTGGAATCAGCAGTTTGAACGATATCAGTCTCCTCCAGCAAGAAGCCTTGGGCTTGCCTCAAGCCACAGGGGTTTATGTGACGAGTGTTACTCCCGATAGTCCTGCCGATCGGGCAGGAATTCGTGGAGGGACTGCGTCAACCGAATTCTTTAACTTGTCTTCAGGTGGAGACCTGATTATTGCAATCGATGGTCGAACCACGCAGACTTTTAGTGATTTGCTTTCTTATCTCATGCGAGAAAAAAGTCCTGGGGATACTATCACTTTCACCATCCTCAGAGACGACCAGGAAATTAATGTTGATTTGATCCTTGGCAAACGCCCGTAATCAAAATAATCCATCGAGTTCTATCTTGTCGCATTCCAGTTAATCAGGTACGTTCCTGAAAGAATATCTTTCTGCCAACATATTCAAGGAGATGCCGATGTTTAGCCAAAAAGATTTGCAAGAATTGTTGGATTTTAAGACCGAACATCCTGTTTTAAGCGTATATCTAAACACTGACCCATCAAAAGGCACAGCAGATGCTTATAAACCGCGCTTACGCAGCATGTTGAAGGATGTCGAATCGAAAGATGATGTCGGAAATGTAATCCAGTATGTTGATTTTGAATTCGATTGGTCTGGAAGGGGTGTTGTTTTATTCTCCTGT
>JBFFEL010000063.1:0-19942 GCA_041558875.1 Anaerolineales bacterium | reverse complement strand
GAATCTCTGGCATTTTACGGCCTGATCATCGCAGTCATGATCGCGGCTGGTTACGATGCCATGACCGGAGTAGCTATCGTGATGCTGGGCGCAGGGATCGGTGTGTTGGCATCAACCGTGAACCCATTTGCCACCGGAATTGCCTCCGGCTTTGCAGGCATTTCCATCGCCGATGGGCTTGTTTCGCGCATTATTATCCTCGTGGTTGGTACCATCATCGGCATCATCTTTGTCTCTCGTTATGCAGACAGGGTGAAGAAAGATCCCACCAAATCTCTGGTCTATGACCAGAAAGAAGATAATGAACGACGCTTCCTTAAAGGCTTAAATGCTGAAGAGACGCCTGAATTCAACCGCCGCCGCAAATTTATCCTTGCCCTGTTTGGTCTTGCATTCCTGATCATGATTTACAGCGTCATCCCCTGGGAAGACCTGGGCATAGGGCTACCGACATGGTGGTGGTGGTTCGGTGAATTCACCGCTCTCTTCCTGGGATTCGCCATCCTCATTGGGCTGGTCGGCGGTTTTAATGAGGCGAAAATTTCCGAGACTTTCATCGATGGAGCCAGAGATATGCTGGGTGTCGCCCTGGTGATTGGCCTGGCCCGGGGTATCAGCGTCATCATGACGAATGGCCTGATCATTGACACGATCCTGTTCTGGGCGGAGAGCGCTGTCAGCGGCCTGGGTGGTGTGGCATTTATCAACCTCGTCCACCTGCTTTACCTGCCGCTGGGCTTCCTCATCCCCTCCTCCTCCGGCCTGGCCACCGTGTCCATGCCTATCATGGCCCCACTGGCTGATACGGCAGCAATCGATCGCAGCCTGGTCGTCACCGCTTACCAATCCGCCAGCGGCCTGCTGAATCTTGTCAACCCGACTTTTGCCGTAGTGATGGGAGGTCTGGCTTTAGGGCGGGTTCGCTATGACAAATGGCTGCGCTTCACCATCCCTCTGCTGGTGATCCTGCTTATTTTGTACGCCATTGTATTGAGCATTGGTGTCTTCTTCCCAGACAGCATAATCTTCTAGGAAAAGGAGTCTAAAATTATAAGGAAATACTTTTACATTACAAACATCTTGAAGGATCCAAGATGTGATTGATTTGGAAAAAATAAGAAATATAAGGAGATGAACAATGGCTTTTAATTTGCGTAATCGAAGTTTTGTGAAGCTCTTGGACTTCACACCCGCTGAGATCAAATTTCTCTTAAAACTTTCGGCGGATTTAAAAGCTGCCAAGTATGGTGGTTATGAGGTTCAGCGTCTGAGGGGCAAGAACATTGCCCTCATCTTTGAGAAGTCTTCAACCAGGACACGCACTTCGTTTGAAGTGGCTTCTTATGATCAAGGAGCCAACGTCACCTACCTGGGACCAGGCGGCTCTCACATTGGCCACAAGGAAACCATGAAGGACACCGCCCGTGTGTTGGGGCGCACATACGATGGCATTGAGTACCGGGGATTTGCCCAGGAAACTGTTGAGGAATTGGCCGCTTATGCCGGAGTGCCGGTGTGGAACGGCCTGACGGATGAATTCCACCCCACCCAGATCCTGGCCGACGTGCTCACCATGACAGAGCATACCTACAAGGATCTACCTGAAATCGCTTACTGCTTCATGGGCGATGCTCGCAACAACATGGGCAACTCGCTCATGGTTGGCGGCTGCAAGCTTGGCATGGACGTACGCCTGTGTGGTCCGAAACATCAATGGCCCGAGGAGGATCTGGTTGAGCAGTGCCAGGAAATCGCTAAGGAGACCGGCGCCCGCCTCACTCTCACTGACGACGTGGCGGAAGGCGTAAAAGGCGCTGACTACCTGTACACCGATGTTTGGGTCTCGATGGGAGAACCCGATTCGGTCTGGGAGGAGCGGGTCAAGTTGCTGAAACCATACCAGGTGAACGCCAAGGCGATGGCCTTGACTGGTAATCCAGAGGTCAAGTTTATGCACTGCCTGCCAGCCTTCCACAACACCGACACCGAAGTCGGTAAGGAGATGGAAGAAAAATTCGGGCTGAAGGGCATGGAAGTGACTGAGGAAGTCTTCGAGTCCCCGGCTTCAATCGTCTTCGATGAGGCGGAGAACCGCATGCACACGATCAAGGCCGTCATGGTGGCAACTTTGGGAGACTGAATATGTTTGAAATTCTTCCAGGAAGTGCAGATGCCAACATCGGTATAAAGGTAAGCGGCAAACTGTCATCAGAAGATTACGATGTGCTGCTGCCAAAATTAGATGAAGCAATCGGCGCCCACGGCAAGATCAACCTGATTATGGTGTTCAGTGATTTTGACGGATGGGATGATCTGGATGCTGCCAAGGCCGATTACAAACTCGGTACACACCAGTACCACCAGGTTGAAAAGGCTGCATTTGTCGGTGAAAAAAAATGGCAGGGTTGGATGGTCAAGATACTGGACCCGTTCACTCGCCATACCAAAGAGCGCTTCTTCGAAGTTGATCAGCTTGAGGATGCCTGGTCCTGGATCAAGGAAGAGTAATAAAACATAACCGGGTGGTTATGGGATGATGGGAGAATTCGCTGCATAGCCACCCTTTTAGGAGAATGCTTATGCGAGTAGTGGTTGCATTAGGCGGCAATGCCTTGTTGAAACGCGGTGAACCGATGACTGCCGAGGTTCAACGAGGTAACGTAAAAACTGCCGCCCAGTCATTGGCTCCTGTTGCAGAAAAGCACCAGCTGGTGTTATCACATGGCAATGGACCCCAGGTTGGTCTACTTGCCCTACAAGGAGCTGCTTATGAAGAGGTGGACACTTACCCACTGGATGTTTTAGGTGCCCAAACAGAAGGGATGATCGGCTACCTGATTGAACAGGAATTGGGCAACCTGCTTCCCTTTGAGGTGCCTTTTGCCACCATCCTGACCATGGTCGAAGTAGATCCAGAGGACCCAGCGTTTCAAGATCCAACCAAGTTTGTAGGCCCGATCTATGATAAGAGCGAAGCGGACAAACTGGCTGAAGAGAAAAACTGGGTATTCAAACAGGATGGGAATAAATGGCGGCGAGTCGTACCATCGCCATTGCCCAAACGCATCTTCGAAATGAGGCCGGTTAAATGGCTCCTGGAACACAACACCGTTGTCATTTGCGGTGGCGGCGGCGGCATCCCTACGATGTATGTTCCCGGTGAAGAAAGAAAGCTAACCGGCGTAGAAGCGGTGATCGATAAAGACCTTGTCAGTGAGCTGCTGGCCCATGAATTGGAGGCAGATCTGTTTGTCATGGCGACCGATGTGGATGGGGTGTACCTGGATTGGGGCACGCCATCGCAGCAGAAGCTGGATCGAATATCCGCGGCAGAGCTGAAATCGCATACTTTTGCGGCCGGTTCAATGGGACCCAAAGTGAATGCTGCCATCCAGTTCGTGGAGAACACAGGCAAGCGATCAGCCATAGGCTCGCTGGAAGAAATCGAACAAATTGTTGATGGTAAAGCCGGCACAAACGTGATTGCCGGATAAGTTCTGTGGGTTTGTCAACTGACCGATAATGACAGCCCAAATATATACAAGGAGTTGAAAATGAGTGAATTTGGTGTTCATTCAGAAGTAGGAAAGCTTCGCAAAGTGATCGTACACCGCCCGGGTCTTGAAATGCGCAGATTGACTCCCTCGAATGCTGTGGAGCTGCTTTTCGATGACGTGATTTGGGCACGCAAGGCACGCCAGGACCATGATGCTTTCGTCGACCTGATGCGAGCGGAGTTTGGCATCACCGTTTGGCGTGTGCATGAACTGCTCGAAGACGTGGTGGATGATCCTGAAGGTCGCGCATACATCCTGGACAATAAACTGGTCCCAAACGAAGTTGGTGTAGGTGGAGCAGTCGAGCTGCGGGCCTGGATGGACGAGATGGATTCGAAGACCCTGGTGGCCCACCTGATCGGGGGAGTGTCTGTGGCGGAATTACCCGCAGACTTTCGTAAGATTGTCGAGCAAGCATATGCCGGGACCGAATTCGTGCTCGCTCCGCTGCCAAACCAGCTGTTTACCCGCGACAGCTCATGCTGGATTTACAACGGCGTCACGGTTAACCCCATGTATTGGCCCGCTCGGCGTAAAGAAACGCTGCACCTGACCGCCATCTACAAGTACCATCCACACTTCAAAGGCGGCGATTTCACCATTTGGTGGGGCGACCCGGAAGTGGATCACGGCAGCGCCACGCTCGAAGGTGGCGATGTCATGCCGGTCGGCAATGGTGTCGTGCTGATTGGAATGGGCGAACGCACAACTTACCAGGCGGTCAGCCAGGTCGCCCAGCAGCTCTTCAAGCAGGATGCTGCTGAGCGCGTGATTGCAGCCAAGATGCCGCCCGACCGGGCCAGCATGCACCTGGATACAATCTTCACCTTCTGCGACCGGGACCTGGTTACGATCTATGAGCCGGTCGTCAACAATATCACACCCATCAGCTACCGGCCCGGTGATGAGGAGGGTACGCTGGACGTGACCATTGAGGAAAAAGGCTGGTTGGACGTCGTCCAGGAAGCGCTGGGACTGAGCGAGCTGCGAGTCGTGCCAACTGCTGGCGATGTTTTTGAACAGGAGCGTGAGCAGTGGGATGATGGCAACAATGTCGTCGCACTCCAGCCCGGCGTGGTTGTGGCTTACAACCGCAATGAATGGACCAACGCTCGTCTGCGCAGAGCTGGCATCACCGTGTTGGAGATCGATGGCTCCGAATTGGGCCGCGGCCGCGGCGGCGGACACTGCATGACCTGCCCAGTGCTGCGAGATCCAGTTTAGATTCAGAATTTAATTATGTGTGTAGTGCGCGTGAGTCTCTCCTAAACGCACTACACACACGTTAACCTTCTGTGATCCCTAGCTAAAGGTGCCCTATGACTGAAGAAAATAGGATAGACGCGAACAAGAGCCAGATCAGACCACCATCCATGATGGATGCCTTGATCCCCATTCTTTCCCTGATCATCTTACTGGCTGGCGCTATCTACCTGTACGGTGATGAAGCGATTTCAGGACCCACCCAGGTAGCCCTGCTTTTGACCACGATGATTGCCGGACTCGTTGGTTTGAAGAACGGGTTCCGCTGGGAGGATATGGGTCACGCCGCGGTTGAAGGTATAGCGGCAGCCTTGGGCGCTATCTTTATCCTGCTGGCTGTGGGCGCCCTGGTAGGTTCCTGGATGATGTCGGGGACTATCGCTACGCTGGTCCATCTGGGGGTGCAGTTCCTGAGTGCCAGCTGGTACTATGTGGCCTGTGTGATTATCTGCGCTATACTGGCACTCAGCATAGGCAGCTCCTGGACCGTTGTTGGCACGATTGGCATTGGCTTAATCGCCATTGCGGAAGCCCTGGGAGTCTCACCAACAATTACAGCCGGAGCGATCATCTCCGGGTCCTATTTCGGGGATAAGATGTCGCCGCTGTCTGAGACGACCAATCTGGCCTCTGCAGTAGCCGGCACCGACTTATACACACATATCAAAGGCATGATGTGGACGGCGGTCCCTTCAATCCTGATTGCTCTGGCCATTTTTGTTGTGATCGGGCTGAATACCGTACCCAGCACTGAACTGGACTTGACCGTCGTGTTGGAAGTCCTGGAGGGGATCTACAACATTTCACTTTGGACATTCATCCCCTTGATCGTGGTGCTGGTTATGTCTTTCAGACGCATTTCGGCCTTTGCGACGATCATGGTGGGTGCGCTAGTAGGCGGGCTGGTGGCTGTAATCCTTCAGCCAGATGTGGTGATCGCCTTTGCAGATGACCCTTCCCTGAGCACACCACTTGCGATGATCAAGGGTATCTGGTCATCCATGGCGACGGGCTTTACCATTGAGACGGGATACGAAGGACTAGACTCCTTGTTCAGCAGGGGTGGCATGGCCAGCATGCTGACCACTGTCTGGCTCATCATCAGCGCCATGGCCTTCGGCGGCGTAATGGAGTACACCGGCCTGCTGGCCAAATTAATGGAGCCACTTCTACGCAGAGCAAAGTCTGAGCGTTCCCTGGTGGCGAGCGCAGGATTGACCGCCATCGGTCTGAATCTCGTTGCAGGCGACCAGTACATGGCCATCGTCCTGCCTGGCCGCATGTTCCGCGAGCTGTTTCACGAAAAGGGAATTGCATCACAGACGTTATCCCGTGAAATTGAAGATACAGGAACCATCACTTCTCCCCTGGTTCCCTGGAACAGTTGCGGAGCATACATGTCAGCTACGCTGGGGATTGCCACCATGGCTTACTTCCCTTACTGTTTCTTCAATTTGACGAATGTGATCGTCTCCTTCGCTTACGCGCTACTCGGCTTTCAGATCCATCATCTTGAACCGGAGGAAGTGCCTGCTCCAGCCCCTGATCAGGCGACATTGTATGGTGTTGGCAACAGGAATGTAGAGCCCACCACACTAGAGCCAATCGGGCCAGAAATGGATAGTGCAGGATGACCTGTTAATCCTGCACCTCGTTCATTTCATGGTTTGATACTGACACAAGCAGCAGCTGTGAATGAGCGTTCAAGTTGTTGGATCCAGCACAACAAGAAGGTGAGAAACCATTTGTTTACCAAGTAATTACAGCAGGTAAATGAAAGCACATCGACGAAATAAGGAGAAAACAATGGCCAAGAAAAAAGGCAAGAAAAGCAAAAAGGGGAAGAAAGGCAAGAAGGGTAAGAAGAAGTAGAAGTAAATCAATACCAATGCATTAATAGTTGGATCCAACAGCTCGACTGCTGCGATAAATCGGAAGCAATTATTTCCGAATTCGAGCTGTAAAATAGATGGTCCTTACCTGTGAAAATGGAAGGAGACCAAGCGATGGTAGAGCATGAATCAGCGGGTAAGCTGCTTTCAGCCCAGGAGCGGGAAGTCTTCATACGGATTTCGACGGGCGAAGCCCCGCACAGCCAGCGCGCCCAGGCGTTGTTGGCCATCGACGAAGGGGCTACCCAGGCGGCAGCCGGAGAGGGAGCCGGGCTGACCAGTGGACAGGTGAGATACTGGCTGGCCAAGTTCCGCAAGGAAGGTTTGGCGATGTTCCCAGAAGATGCAATTATGGAGCCAGAGCCAACCGCAGCTGGTGAGGCGCCGCAGGAAAAAACGAAGAAAGGTAAAAAGGAGTTTTCCATGGCCAAGAAGAAAAAGAAGAAAAAGGGTAAAGAGAATCAAAAGAAAGCGGACGAGCTTACATATGCAGGTGGGGAGCACTGGGAATCACTTCCCAAGATAAAACGCAAGGAGTTCGACCAAAAATTGCGCCCCCTGCATGTCGAGCTGGTCAAGCTGCAGGAGTGGGTCAAAGCCAGCGGGGCTAAGATCTGTGTATTGTTTGAGGGGCGCGATACGGCGGGCAAGGGAGGCATTATCAAACGCATCACCGAACGGGTCAGCCCGCGCGTTTTCCGCGTGGTGGCGCTTGGGGTACCGACGGAGCGTGAAAAGTCACAGATGTACTTCCAGCGCTACATGCCCCACCTGCCTGCTGCTGGTGAAGTGGTTCTCTTTGACCGCAGCTGGTACAACCGGGCGGGCGTCGAGCGGGTGATGGGCTTCGCCACCGAGGAACAAGTAGAAAACTTCCTTAGTTATGCCCCGGCTGTCGAAAGAGCCATCATCGGCTCTGGCATCATTCTGATCAAATACTGGCTGGAAGTGGGTATGGAAGAGCAGGCTAAACGTTTTAGAGAGCGAGATGAAGACCTGCGCAAGATCTGGAAGCTCAGCCCAATGGACCTGGAAGCCCAGGCTCGCTGGTACGATTATTCCAGAGCGCGGGATGCCATGTTTGCTGCCACTGATACCCCGGAAAGCCCCTGGTACGTGGTGCCATCTGATGACCAGCGCCGGGCGCGGCTGAACTGCATATCACACTTCTTGAGTCTGGTCCCTTACGAAGAGGTACCGCGGGAACCGATCGAGTTTCCAAAACGGCAGAAGAAGGGTGACTACGAAGAGCCAGACTATCCATACCACTATATACCCAACAGATATTGAAAGAGAGGAGAAAGAAAATGTCAGACACTACAGGCAACCAACCAAACTGGTACACCTTGACCGCAGAAGCGGTCAGGGAGCAGCTGCAGGTCGACCCTGCTCAAGGTTTGAGTAAAGACGAAGCAGCCAAGCGCCTGGAACAGTATGGTCCAAACTCTCTCGACCAAACGGAAGTAGAACCGACCTGGCGCGCCTTTTTACGGCAGTACAAAGACTATATGCGCATCGTGCTCCTGGCGGCTGCGATCGGTAGTGTCATTATTGGTGACTATACAACCGGGCTGGTCCTGTTTCTGCTCACCGTTGGCAGTGCCTATGCGGGCTTATACCAGGAACGCAGGGCAGCCGACAGTGTCGCCGCTTTGCGCAAAATGATGAACATCCAGGCCAGGGTTCGCCGCGATGGTCAGACGCTGGAAATTCCCCTCGAGGAGGTTGTGCCCGGCGATGTAGCCCTCTTTGAAGCAGGAGATCGTGTTCCCGCCGACGGTCGGTTGATTTTGGCTGCGACCCTGGAAATCGGAGAGGCTGCCCTCACCGGTGAGAGCACCCCGGTGCTGAAAGATACCGATCCCATCGAAGATCCAGAAGCTCCTCTAGGCGATCGCCTCGACATGGCTTATATGCAATCCAATGTGACCCGCGGCCGGGGCGAAATGATCGTAACCGGAACCGGTATGGGTACGGAAGTAGGTCACATCGCCGGCATGCTGCAGGCCACCGAGGAAGAAAAATCTCCCCTGCAGAAGCAGATCGATGGTCTGACCATCGTCATTGCCGCTCTGGCCGGCATCGCCCTGGTGCTGATCATAGTATTTGGCATAACAATCTGGGGTTCCACCTTCGACGAACTCTTTGTGCTCGCCATAGCGCTGGGCATCGCGGCCATTCCCACGGCTTTACCCGTCGTCGTGACCACCATTCTGTCCCTTGGCACCTCAGAAATGGCCCGGCGCAACGCAGTTATCAAGCAGCTCCCGGCCGTAGAAACCCTTGGTTCCACCTCTGCCATCTGCTCTGACAAGACAGGGACACTTACCCTAAACCAGATGACAGCGAGAGTGCTGGCGATTGCGGGATATCGATTTGAAATCACCGGTGAAGGATATGAGACTGAAGGTCAGATCCGTCACATCGGCGGTCAGCGGGACACCAACCTCGATCCGTACTATCTGCCAATGGCCTTGTGTGCGGATGCAGTCGTGGCCGACGGCGAGGTCGTTGGCGATCCAACCGAATTAGCACTCGTCGTTCTGGCTGAAAAAGGGGGCATGATGGTGAGTGAGACGCGCAAAGCATATCCGCGCATCGCTGAAGTACCGTTTGATTCAGAGTACAAGTTTATGGCCACTTTCCACAACATGGTGGATATTAACGGCCGCCCCGTCGTGCGCTGCTACGTCAAAGGCGCCCCCGATGTGATATTATCCCGTTCGAAGTCTTTGCGGTGGGAAGAGGGCAAGGCCTTGCCCTTGGATGAACCCGCGCGAACGTTTGCCGAGGGCGACACTACCCTGGACTTGGATAAGCCATTGCGACCGCGTGTCGAGGAAGTCAATGAAGAAATTGCCAAAGAAGGCATGCGAGTCCTGGCTACGGCCCAACGGGATTTTGACCCGGAAACCTTTGACCCGGACGGCGACCTGTTGAACGAAATCAAAGATTTGAACCTCCTAGGCATGGTTGGCATTGTCGATCCCCCGCGGGCAGAGGCTAGAGACGCAATTGCTGAATGTCACTCGGCCGGCATCCGGGTGCGCATGATCACCGGCGACCACGCGGTGACCGCCAGTGCCATTGCTAAACAATTAGGCATTGAAGGCCGGGCCATCACTGGCTCTGAATTTAACAAGATGAGCGACGAGGAAGCCAACGCGCAGCTTGACGACATCGGCGTCATGGCTCGGGTGGCTCCCGAAGACAAGATACGATTAGTCTCGTTGCTGCAGAAGCAGAACAAGATCGTAGCCATGACCGGCGACGGCGTAAACGATGCCCCAGCCTTAAAGAAGGCTGATATCGGTGTCGCTATGGGTATCACTGGAACCGACGTCTCTAAAGATGCCGCGGTGATGATCTTAACCGACGACAACTTTGCCACCATTGTGGGTGCGGTCGAATACGGTCGAACCATCTACGACAATTTGCTCAAGTACGTTCGCTTCCAGATGGCTGGCCTGTTCTCCTTCATACTGTCATTCCTGGCCGCGGCCGCTTTCGGTGTCACCCTGGTCTTGTTTAACCCGCTCCAAATTCTATTCGTCAACTACTTCATCCAGGGCGCCATCGGTATTAACTTCGTTTTTGACACTCCATCCGAAGGATTAATGGAACGCAAACCACGCCCGGCTAATCAAAGGATTATGACTTGGCCACTGGCGATTCGCCTCTTCATTATTGGTGCTGTCACCGCCCTGGTTTCCGTGGGTGCTTACCAGTGGACCATAAATGCAATCGGCGACGCTGCTGCCGCCCAGACAATGGCCATGGTGATGTTTTCCATCGTTCATATTCCCTTTTCACTAAGTTTACGAAATCCCACCCAAACAGCATTCCGGCGCGAAACATTTTCCAACCGCTATTTATGGTTCGCCTATGGTTGGGTTATCTTGATTCTGATGCTTGTCACCGAATTAGGGATCTTGCAAGGGATATTCGATACGGTCCCGTTGACCAGTCAACAGTGGGGGATCTGCTTCATCGTTGCCCTGCTGTTCTTCTTCGTCGGCGAATTCTTCAAGTTCATCCTGCGCTTATTTGGCGTTGGAAAAGAAGAGGATTAGAAACCAGGACCAGGTCACGAGTTGATGTGATCCGAATTATAAAAACCAAAAGACCGGAGCACAGACAGTACCTCGCCAACACCCGCCCCAGAGGAGGATTTAATAACCCATCTCGAGCGCCTGGGCGTGCTCAAAGCGTAAGGGATCCTCCCCGCGGAGAACTTCGCAGCCCAGAAAACCAAGTTATTTGACATATAAGGAGAAGGAACCATGTGTTGTTTTTTTCTAGTGCTTGTTTTCTTGGGCCCGCGCATTGCTGGCCCACTTTGGTGGCTCTTCCAGCCGCTGCGCTGGGAAGCAGCCTTTCGAAACTTCGCTGGTGGAAATCTGTGGTGGATTTGGCCGATACTAGGCATCGTATTCCTACCCTGGACGACCATCATGTACGTCCTTGTCGCGCCTGGCGGCGTGGTGGCATGGGACTGGTTGTGGTTGGGCCTGATGCTGTTTTTTGACATTCTTTGGTACACCGGTGGAGTTGGCCGAAAGCGTATTCCTGGCTACGAGGGGTATTAATTTTGATAGAGAAGGACGTGCTATCCGGGCGTTGCCCAAGCTGGACGTATTAATTCAGTCAAGTAACCGGACAAATCACCTGATTAAGGATAAATACAACGACGAGCGGACGGCTGGCGCTTAGTCAGCCGTCCGCTTGAATGTGGGTTGGAGCAACTTATGGAGGTCCTATAGCCTAGCTGTTCAGGCTCCTTTCGATTATAAATATAAATCTGTACCCATTCTGAAAAAGGAAACGGATAATAGTAGATACAACAGATAGTCAACCCAATTGGTATACCATGACCCCGGAAGCGGTCGGCCAGGAGCTTCAGGTTGATCAGGCAAAGGGATTGAGTGCGGCTGTGGCGCTGCATCGGCTGCAGAAATATAGCCCCAGTCAGCTGGCAGAGGAGAAGAAAGAGCCGGACATTTTTCGCATCATTACATTTATTGCAAAGGGCTTTGGATCAATTCTTCACAGGGGTTATTCCGCACAACTCACTCCCTGTCACGCATACCTGAAACCTGCATCTTCATAGGAGAATCAAACAACATCAGCTGCTGAAATAAAACTATTGACAAAATGTAAATTGATTATGTTTGAAGAATTCCAGATCTGTTAATCACATTCCCATTGATAATTATTTCGTGCAATTGATGTGCAATTCCCATGAAAATATGCTTAGAATGCACACAATGCATATACCATCACCTTCAAACATGGGTGTATTGTCCTCTCCAACCACGTTCATGGACGCTGCTTATTGATAATTCGCGAATTTAAAATCCCCGGTGGTAACACCATATGGGTTCGACCCCCACCCGCTCTACCAAACCTCGGAGGTTGTTTCTCCGAGATTTTTCTATTTCCAAATTTGCACTCAAGAAGAATTTCTCATTTGGAACAATATCAAGACACCAGCGAAATCGCTCATGTTTTTTGACATATAATAAGGATTGATCCTCACTTATTCAAATAATTACTTTTCAATCCTGCAACTTACTCCGGAGGCTCGAAAGGTCAGGAGCAGGAAATGGGATCATGAAAATCAACCCAGCATCCATCCACCGCCGCAACTTCTTGCTTCACCTTCAAGAGCGTGCCGGCTACGATCAACCGGTTTTGGTCAAAGAACCTGCCCAAGAACATTTAACCAGCTCTCTCCTCGATCAGCTGCACAACGAATATGCAATCACCACGCAGCTGGCGGGTGTGCCCGGTGTCCGAACAGCCTATGCCATGGAGGGGACTGAGAGCTATCCAGTGCTGCTCTTGGAATACATACCGGGACAGTCTCTGGCCGAACTGATCCGCTCCTCCTCACTCGATATGGCTCAGAAATTAAGCCTGGCGGTGAAACTTGCCATGATCCTGAGCTGCATCCACGAGCGACAGGTGATGCATAAGGGCCTGAACAGTGGGAATGTTCTGATTGCTGCTAACGATCTCCCTAGCTCACAAGAGGGGGTATATATCATTGACTTTGGACTGGCCTCCACCTTACGGCAAGAAAATCCTTCCCGATTAGCTCCCGATGAATCCCTGGTCGGAAACCTGGCCTACATCTCGCCCGAACAGACTGGGCGAATGAATCGCCGTGTCGATTACCGCACCGACCTTTACTCGCTGGGTGTCATCCTGTACGAGTCGTTCACAGGACAGCTGCCCTTTGAGAGCAACGACGCGCTGGAGATGATCCATTCTCATATCGCACGTCAACCTATACCTCCCCAGCAGATCAATGAAGGCATCCCCACTCCAGTGTCAGAGATTATTCTCAAACTGCTGGCCAAGAATGTCGAAGATCGTTACCAGACAACTCACGGTCTGCTGGCCGATCTCAAGCGCTGTCAAGATAAATGGCAAAGAAAGGGCCGGATAAAACCGTTTGAGCTGGCAGGGGATGATTTCACCGGCCGCCTGCGAATCCCCCAGAAGCTGTACGGTCGCCAGGCAGAGATCGAACAGATTCAGACCATCCTCGATAATGCTGTGACAGAGCAACCACAGCTTTTGCTGGTGGCCGGATATTCAGGAGTCGGGAAGACGTCCCTGGTTCACGAAATCCATAAAGCCGTGATCACCAAACAGGGTATTTTTATTGAGGGCAAATTCGACCAGTTCCAGCGGAATCTGCCTTACTCTGCCTGGTTGCAAGCCTTCACCCAGTTGGTGGACAACTTGTTGGCGGAGAGCGAAACCAATCTCGCCTATTGGCGGAGCACCATCCTGGATGCCCTTGGTGATAATGGCCAGGTTCTGACTGATATCATTCCCACCTTGGGAAACATCATCGGTCCCCAACCAGAAGTGCCACAGCTGGGGGGTACCGAGAATCAGAACCGATTTAACTACATCTTCAATCGCTTTATCAGCAGCCTGGCCACGCCAGAACACCCCCTGGTTGTTTTTCTGGATGACCTGCAGTGGATCGATCCTGCTTCACTCAATTTGATTGAGTCCCTTCTTGCAGTACAGGAAACGAGCTGTATTATGGTCATTGGCGCCTATCGCAGCAACGAAGTGGACCTCGCTCACCCCCTGGCGATCAGCCAAGAGAGAATGCAAGCGGAAAGCGACCGGGTTACTGTCATAACACTGGGGGATCTTTCATCACACGACACCAACCACCTGCTTGCCGACGGTCTCCGGCTAAGCATCCCAGATTGTCGCGATCTTAACAAAGTTTTGGCGGCAAAGTCTGGCGGGAACCCATTCTTCTACCGGCAGCTGCTTTATACGCTGGAAGCAGAAAGACTCTTGAAGTTCGATGTTGAGCGACGTCGCTGGCAGTGGGACGACACCCTGGAACAGAGTCTTCAAGCCCGTGGCAGTGTCGTCGACCTGATGATCGAGAAAATCCTCACGCTGCCAGATGAGACCCAGCGTGCTTTGAGCCTGGCGGCCTGCATTGGCAGCCGTTTTGACACATCTACACTGTGCACCATCACCGGTCAGGAACAGGCGGAACTCCTGTCAAATCTGAATCCCGCCATTCAGGAGGGATTGATAATCCACTCGGAGGGACATTTTTCTTTCGCCCACGACCGGATCCAGGAAGCGGGATATGCCTTGATTCCTCAATCAGATATAGCCCAAACGCATCTTACAATTGGGCGCACTCTCCAGGCGGATAAAACTGCAGAAGACCTGGAGGAGGAGATTTTTTCCATCGTTGGCCATCTGAATGCCGGCCGGGAATTTATCGACAAGGAATCAGAAAAAATAGACCTGGCAAGGTTAAATTTGAAGGCAGGGCAAAAGGCAAAGGCCGCCTCTGCCTATTCTGATGCCAAGAAATACATTGAGATTGGCCTTGAGCTTCTCGAAATGAACAGCTGGGAAGATCAATACAATTTAACTTTATCACTGCACAACGAAAACGGAGAACTGGCTTACTTGACTGGACAATTCGAGCAGCTTGCTCCTACGGTAGATCTGATACAAGGGAATGCGAGAAGCATCTATGATCGGATGCGAATTCACATGACTCAAATCGAAGCAGAGACCGCACAATATCATGTCGTTGAAGCTCTTGATATGGGGCTAGAGATGTTAAGGGATCTGGGCTTTGAGATTTCTGCACAACCTACTACGAAGGACATTAATAGCTTACACGATAAATTCATCGGTTTACTGTCAAGTAATCCACTGGAACAGATAGCTAGCCTTCCAAGAATGTGGGACGAGAGGGCTTTAGCTGCCTCCTCCCTTTTTGCCTCTATAATGTCGACCTCATATATAATCAACCCGCCGCTCTTTCCCATCATCAGCTACAACGGCGCGATCTTGATCCTTGAGTACGGGCTTGACGTCTGGGCACCATTCTTTTTTGGAGGGGTCACTCTTGTAAATTTCGCTTCGGTAGACAGGGAGACTCCTGTTGAAGAAGAGCTTAACCTGATCCGCTTTTATGCACAATTCGTGAATGTGATACGTGAACTATTAGATAACCCGGCTACCACTAAAAGTCGATCCAAAGGACTGATGATGTTAGCATTCACCATGCCCTGGGTTGAGCCAATTGAACAGAGCATTGAAATTGCACAGGCTACCTTCAACAGCGGAAACGAGACTGGTGATTGGCTTTATGCTTCTTATGGTGCTATATTTTATTCGGTCCTGGGTTTTGACTTTGGCATGTACCTGGACAAGTATGAAAGCCAGCTTTCAGCTTATATAAACAACACACAAAGAATGGGATATACAACTCCTGCTCAATACTCCTCGGTTTTCCTTCAAACAGCCATAAACTTCAAGAATATTTCCCCGGAACCCCAAAAATTGATTGGCAAATATCTTAACGAAGATGAATGGCTGCCCGGAGCTATCAGAACAAATGATATTAACGGCAGACACTACTTCTATACCAGTAAATTAATGCTCGTATATCACTTTGATGTAGAAGAAAAGCTTGAAGAATATGCTGGTAATGCAGAGGATTTCCTCACTGGCGGGCAAGGTATGTATTCAACTACCTTAAATTACATGTATCTAGCCTTAGCCAGTCTCAGGTTATTTGGTAGGAGCAATTCGAAAAAAGACTCGGAAATAATGAACTTAATTGAACAAAGCCTCCGATGGATGTCGATTTGGTCTGAAACCGCGCCATCAACCTTTCGGCACAAGTACGACCTGATAGCCGCTGAAAAGGCCAGGGTGTTGGGTGACCTTGATGGCGCTCTAGACCATTACGAGCAAGCCATCACCGGTGCCCGGGAGCACGGTTTTACTCATGAAGAAGCCCTGGCCAACGAACTCTATGCCCGCTTCTGGCTGGATAGGGGCAACAATCGCTTTGCCAGCCTATTTATGCGCGAAGCCCACAGCCTGTATATCAAGTGGGGAGCCCTGGCCAAGGCTGAACATCTCGCCAAGCGCTACCCGAACTTGATGGTAGGTCGCCAAATCGTTTTGGATGAAACCCCCTCACCAATCATCTCTGACCAGACAATGGTTGACTTGGATCTTCTCACTGTGCTGAAGGCATCCCAGGATATTGCAAGCGAATTAGAGTTGGACGGCTTGCTGATAAAATTAATGACCAATGTCATTGAGAATTCAGGTGCGCAACATGGCTACCTGATCCTGGAACGAGATAGGCATTGGACGATCGTAGCTCAAGCCGATGCGGATAGGGCAGAGACACGTATCACGAAAGCAATAAGTATTACTGATTCCGACCTGTTAGCTGAAAGTATTGTTCATTATGTGGCACACACTCAGGAGACTGTGGTGCTTGAAGACGCCTTTCAATATGGTAAATTTGCTCGTGATCCCTATATCCAGAAACATCAAACAAAATCCATACTATGTTCTCCCCTGATCAACCAGGGGAAAATCAGCGCCATCCTTTATTTGGAAAACGATCTGGCTCCCCAGGTATTTTCACCTCAAAGGGTCAATCTGCTACAGCTGTTATCCTCTCAAATGGCCATCTCGATCGATAACGCTCGCATCCATAACCAATTGGAAATACTCTTGGAAGAACGCTCAAATGCCTTATACTCTGCGGAGGCTCAGATCCGCGCAATATTGGAGAGTTCACCCCTGGGAATTGCCCTGACAAGATATGAAGGTGAATTTCTGAGCATAAATGAAGCCCTACAAGACATGCTGCGTATCTCTAAAGACGAATTACATCAGTGGAGAGTCGGAGACTTTTATGCAGATCCTGCTGACCGCGAAACTTTGTTAACAGAATTACAGGCATCTGGTTCCGTGCAAGATTTCGGCGTCCAGCTCACACGCAAGGATGGCAACTTATTTTTTGCCAGTGTGAATACAAGTCGGCTGGTTCTGCAAGGTAACGAAGTCTTGCTTTCCATTGTAGAGGATGTGACAGATAAGATAGCGGCAAAACAGCAGACTGCCGTTGCGATAGAACGAGAACGATTGGCGCGCGAGCTGCATGACGCTGTGACACAAACCCTCTTCTCAGCCAGCGTGATCGCTGAAGCAGCACCCAAGATTTTGGAATCTGACCAGGAAATGGGCCGCAAATATCTGAGTCAGCTGCCGGTTCTGCTGCGCAGTGTCCTGGCGGAGATGCGCTCCTTGCTGCTTGAGCTGCGCCCACGCGCATTCAAAGATGTGACATTAGGCCAGCTGATTGAATCATTGGCTGATGCTTCACGTGCATATACCCACGCCGAAGTCACTTTGGAGGTAGAATCTGACTTGAACACACCTGAAGACGTCACCAGGAACCTGCATCGCATTGTCCAGGAATGTCTCAACAATATCACCAAACATGCTGAAGCCAGCCAGATCGACATCTATCTGTGCTCCAATCAGGAAGGAGTCGAGATCCGCATCTCCGATAATGGTCTCGGTTTTGACACCGAGACCATCCCACCAGGGAGTATGGGAATTGATATCATGCGCGATCGAGCCCGGAAAATTGATGCAAAGCTGAAAATTGCTAGCCAGCCGGGAAAAGGAACCCAGATTATGATTCGCTGGTCTGGCCAGGAAAATACACAAAGTGAGAATTGATGTCCACGAGTGATACCAAAATTATTAAAGTAATGATCGTCGACGATCATCCCATTGTTCGCAATGGTTTGGAAGCCAGCCTGCTTGCGGATCCAGGCCTGGAGTTGTTCGGGATTGCGAAGAATGGGGCAGAAGCGCTGGCCCTCTGCAAGGAATCCACGCCCGATGTGATTTTGATGGATCTGGTCATGCCGGACATGGATGGTCTTGAGACGACACGAGCAATACTGGATCGTCACCCGCAAGTTAAAATCATCATCCTGACCAGTTTTCCGGAGGAGGATCTGGTTCAACGAGCATTGCAGTCAGGTGCCATCGGATATTTGCTCAAGAATGTATCCATAAGCACCCTGAGCAATGCCATTCGATCAGCATACTCTGGCCAATCTACACTAAGTCCTGAAGCTACGGAAGTCCTGATCCAGTCCAAGTCGAAATCACAGAACCTGAGGAACGACTTGAGCTTACGAGAGCGCCAAGTCTTGGCATTGGTTGCTGAGGGATTAAGCAATGAAGAGATTGCAGAGCAGCTGGTGATAAGCCCTTACACAGTCAAGAATCATGTCAGCGCCTGCATTTCAAAACTGGGGGCTAACAACCGCACCCAGGCCGTGAAAATCGCTATCGATAACGGCTTACTCTCCAAATCCTAATTGTCATAGTTAATCAATTCGCTGCGACCGACCCGGATATGATGGATATCCGGGTTGTTTATATATATATTAACGATGCCCCCAAATTGCTATCCAGTGGATTGCTTTATTCAGCCGCGCCTCGTTTTCAACGCCAGTTCATTCACACACCTCAAAAAATTCGTTTTCAAAGAGAATTGATCCTTTGAGGAATATAGTGCTTTTGGACTATTGGAGAATGCTCCAATGAGTCGATGTGTTTTTTAGCAATTTATCGTTTAATGAGCATAGGAATTTCCGGTCGTTTCAGGAAGCGTATTGTTGGCTAAATTATCAACAAAATCACAGTGGTTCATAACCAAACTGGCTTTCCAGTGTGAAAACATGCTCTGGCCATTTAAGCATTCAATGAAGAGGACCTTCTTTTCCATATGCAGGTTTCTCGGTTAATAAACAAATAGATGTACATATCCGACAATTTTGCTTCAGGACTTGCGACGATTTTTCGATATCTGGTGTCTGGCCGATCCTGGGCGTCGTTTTTTGCCTTGGACGACAAACTTAAATCTTATCGTATCGCCCTACAGCATCATGGGATGGGATTTGCTCTGGCTGGGGTGGGCATTGGCGACATTTTTTGTCGTACGGCAGAAACTGCAGGAAGCTGATCCCAGGTTATAAGGGGTAATAACCACATTGATGACCAGGATCGGCCACAAGTCCTCAAATCTAATTGCATATCCTGGTTGATAAACGATAAATCAACACCTAATGGAGGCGAAATAATTGAGAGGATTACTTGTTCTGGAATCTATTAAAGGCAGATACGTTTGGAAGAGTTTTTTTTCGAGCAAACCTAGTAAAAGGAGCGCATAGCAATGGATGATCTGAGTATTAAATCTGATGATGATAATGAAGCAGCAGATCTGCTACTCGAACCGCAAGAAAAGCTAATTCTAGAGCGAATTAGTTCCGGACAACCCCCTCATAGCCAACGGGCAAAATCTCTTTTGGCTGTTGATGCTGGTGCTACACAAACAACAGCCGCCCAACATTCCGGGCAAACTGTTGGACAGGTAAGTTACTGGCTCAGTAAGTTCCGCAGTGAGAGAATGAACATTTTTCCACAAGAACTTTTGGTCCAAACTAAGCCAGAATCACCACCACCCCAGCAAATACCTCCTCAGCTCACTCCGCCAGAAGATTCGGAAATTGACCAACATCTCGCGCAGGAGACGGAAGTGGAGGATTCAATAAGTCCGGAAGCGGAAGCAAAACTCGATAAGGAAGAAGAAACAAAGGTGAAGTCAAAGGCGGATAAGGCCTCCAAGAAAAAGAAGAAGGAAAAGAAGAGTCCCGCAGCAGGAGACAAAACCAAGAAAAAGGCGAAAACAAAGAAGAAGTCGAAGAAAGCGAAAAAGGATAAAAAGAAAGGAAAAAATAAGAAGAAAAAATCTAAGAAGCGAAAGAAAGAAACGGATAAGAAGAAGTAGTCATGCAAAAAGCCTAGCAAGAGGAAGATCAATAT
>JBFFEL010000062.1:0-20214 GCA_041558875.1 Anaerolineales bacterium | reverse complement strand
CTGGCCAGTGTGGGCAGCTAACCATAATATTTCTCCCTTCCCCACCAGCGGTAGATCTGCCAGCCCGACTAAACTTGATCCCAGCTCAGCATCTGGCATGCCTGCGAAGTTCGATGGACCCCGGGAGGGCCTGTTCGTCATGATCGCTGCACCATGTCCAGATACCTGGGCCCATTTTAATACCTGCTCAGCATTGTATCCACTCAATTGACTCTCATCGTATTGCATCAAATAACTTTCAATCTGAAATTGAGGCTGCTTTTGATAAATACTCTTGTAGTTCTTACTGCCCAGGATCAGTTCCTGAAACCAATTCAGTGTGGGTGAATCTTGGATCGATTCACTCTCTGCCACTAAATCTCTCGCGTGGTCTCCTGGGAGGTCATAGCTAGCTGCCAGCCATTCAACTGCTGATTGCCCACGGCGTAATGCTGAGTCTTGAATAGGTTGGGCGGCAATCGCCTTAAATAGATCTTCGAGATTCAGGTAACTTCCATTTTGGCTCACCATACCCCTTTGCACCTGCAGCACCATGACCGCCATGCATAAGGCGCTGGAATGCCACTCGCTGCTGATCCCGATCGCCTCGAAATCAGCGATCTGATCTTCAGTCAGCAAAATCTCCCCAAAACCGGTCGCGATTCCCGCCAAACGAACTGTTTCTTGTAAAGCCCGATGATAAGCCAATGGCTTTACCAACACGCCATCCATATCAAATAGCAGGATATCCATAAGAAACCCTAATTCAAATGCCGCTTTTCTAATTCAGCTTCCACTTCAGTCAGTGAAATCCCTTGTTGGACCAGCAAAACAAAAAGATGGTAAATTAAGTCAGCGGACTCTTCAATCGTCCGCTGACGAACCTCCCTACCAGCAGCAATGATCACCTCTACTGCTTCTTCGCCGACTTTTTGGGCTGTCTTTTCATACCCGCTATTCAGCAACTTGTTTGTATACGATCCCTCAACAGGATTTTCCTTCCGATCCTCTACGATCTCAAAGAGTTTATGCAACATCATGTCCATCCAAATCTGAATAGAAGCAGGTCATGTTTCCTGTGTGGCATGTGGGTCCAAGGGGGATGACCTGCAACAGCAATGCATCGCGATCACAATCGATCTTGATCTCCTGCACTTCCAAGAAATTCCCCGAGGTCTCACCTTTCTGCCAGAGTTTTTGCCTACTCCGCGACCAAAAGTGTGCCCGCTTGGTTTTGAGCGTCATTTCCACCGCCTCCGCATCCATCATGGCGACCATCAGTACCTGACCTGTATTTATGTCTTGAGCAACGGCGGTGAGTAATCCATTACTATCATATTTCAATGCTTCCATATCACTCGCTCTCGTTTACCAACCTGATCGGGATCTGATTTTCTGATAGATATCCCTTCAAATCCCCAATCGCCAGTATTTTGTCATGGAACAAGGTCGCCGCCAGAGCTGCCTCCGCCTGGGTCTCACTAAACACATCCAAGAAATCCTGCTTGCTACCGGCACCGCCGCTGGCGATCACCGGCACGGAAACTGCAGAGGCAATTGTTTCGGTTAATTCCAGGTCATAACCATCTCTTGTGCCGTCCCTGTCCATGCTGGTCAATAATATTTCACCCGCTCCTGCGTTAACCCCATCCACCGCCCACTGGACGGCGTCCAAACCAGTTGGAATTCTGCCTCCGCTGACATACACTTCCCAACGATTATTCGTGACACGTTTAGCATCGACTGCCAATACAATACACTGGCTACCGTAGCGCTGCGCACCTTCGGTAAGCAAACGAGGATTTTTTACAGCCGCGGAATTTATACTGACTTTATCTGCGCCGGATAACAGAGTTTGACGGATATCCGCGAGCTCGCGGATGCCTCCACCAACTGTCAGCGGTAAAAAAACCTGTTCAGCAATTGATTGGACGACTGCCAGTGTGGTCTGATGTCCCTCCGGAGTTGCGGAGATATCTAGAAACACCAATTCATCGGCACCCATCTTATCGTATGCTCTGGCCTGCTCGACCGGATCCCCGGCATCCCGCAGATTGACAAAATTAATACCCTTGACAACACGCCCATCTTTGACGTCCAGACAGGGGATGATCCGTTTAGCGAACATTGAGCGCCTCCTGCAATGAAAAATTCTTTTCGTACAGCGCACGACCAATAATCACTCCCGCCAACCCAACTGCTCGTACGCTGACTATATCCTCAAGTGTAGCTGTACCACCCGAGGCAATCACATCTAATCCAGTCTGATCAGCCAGCTGTTTTGCAGTATTCCAATCGACACCAGTTTGCATGCCATCTTTTTTAATGTTCGTGTAGATCAGCGTTTCTGCACCAGCCGCAGCCAGCTCTTCAGCGAGATCGGTCATACTGAGCCCAGAAGGCAACTGCCACCCCCGGCTCATCAATTCCTGACCCAGGGCATCGAAACCGAAAGCGATCTTTTTTCCACCAAATTTATTAAGAACCATTTCCCCAAAGACGGGATTCTCGATCACGGAGGTTCCTAAAACTATTCGGTTAACACCCCAGGCAAGGGCTGTATCAACCTCTTCGATGGTCCGGATCCCACCACCCAGCTGGATCTTCACCCTTCCCTTGCCAACTTTCACAATCTCTGCTAACGCGGATTCGTTCTCCTCAGTTCCTTCTCCAAAGGCACCATTTAGATTGACCACATGCAGCCATTCTGCGCCTTGCTCGATCCAATTCTCGGCAACAGCTCCTGGGTCATCTCCAAACACTGTCTGTTGATCTCCCTTTCCTTGACGCAGCCGAACCACCTTGCCAAACCGCAGGTCGATCGCTGGATATACGATGAATTCGTTCATATCATAATTCCACAAAATTCTTTAACACTTGTAGTCCCCTCTGCTGGCTCTTTTCCGGGTGAAACTGCATGCCAATGATCAACTCCCGCTCAACAGAAGAAGCAAAACTTACTCCGTATTCTGTCATGGTGAGTACATCATCAGCATCCGCTGGAATGCAGTAATAGCCATGATTGAAATAGAAGTAGTCGCCATCTTGAATCCCATCCATCAGATCAGATGATTTACTGACCTGCACCTGGTTCCAACCGATCTGAGGTACTTTGACTCCCGGGTGTTTGAATTGGACAACTTTTCCAGCCAACAATCCCAATCCCTGGTATCGGCCTTGTTCTTCACTTTCTTCGAACAACAGCTGCATCCCCAAACAGATTCCCAATAAAGGCTTTCCTTGTGCCGCCACCTCCTGCACTACTGACACCAGCCCACGGGATTCAAGACCCTTCATCCCATCAGCAAAAGCACCAACACCAGGAAGAATGACCTTTTCGGCGCCGATAATCTCCTGGTCATCATCGCTCACGACAGCCTCTCCGCCCACATTTGCTACCGCCTTCTGAACTGAGTGCAAATTACCCAGACCATAATTAATAATTGTGATCATCACAAACTCTCCTTGGAACTTGGGATGTTTTGGTTCCTGCGGGGATCTATCTTCACCGCCATCCCCAGCGCTCGCGCCAGGGCTTTGAACAACGACTCAGCCATATGATGGTTATCTCGCCCGTATTGTACGAGCACATGTAAATTTACCTTAGCGGCTGAGGCGAAAGACTCAAAGAAGTGTTCCAGCAAGGTAGTATGCAGTCCACCAACCATGGAAGAGGACCATCCTGCATCGATGACCGCATAGGGACGACCGGATAAATCCACTACCACCTGTCCAAGTGCTTCATCCATTGGCACTGTAGCAGAGCCAATCCTGACAATTCCGCGCTTGTCACCCAACGCCTGATCAAAAGCTGATCCTAAAGCTAACCCGCAATCTTCCACAGTATGATGAGCGTCAATATCCAGGTCACCTTGCGCCTTTATCACCAGATCGAACAAACCATGAACAGCGATCTGGATCAACATGTGGTCAAAAAAACCAATCCCCGTGTCGATCTCATATTTCCCAGATCCATCTAAATTCACTTCAACCAGGATTTCCGTCTCTTTGGTTTTTCGTTCAATTAATGCGGTTCGCATAAATCACCCAATTCCTTTCAATGCATTGATCAATTTTTCTATTTGCTCCTGCGTCCCAATACTTATGCGGATGTGATCGGATAATCCAGGTTTATCAAAATAGCGGATCAGGATCCCTTGTTTTCGCAAGCGCTGCTTCAACTCAAATGCCGATATACCCTCTACTTGACAAAGAATGAAATTTGCCTGGGATGGATAGGGCCTAAGCCATGTAACTTGAGTTAACGCTTCATATAGCTGACCACGATGTTTGATGATCTTGGCAATATTTTTCTCCGCTTTGGCCAGATTTTGCATTGTGATCACCGCCGCCTGCTCAGCGGCCACCGAAACATTGTATGGCTGTTTAGCCCTCATCAACATGGGGACGAATTCCTCAGGAAAAACTCCATAACCGATGCGCAGACCAGCCAACCCAGCCCATTTACTGAAGGTGCGCAAAACGATCAGGTTGTTGTAGGATCCCACTTCTTTTAAAACAGACCGCTCGCGATCGGAGAAATGAATATAAGCCTCATCCATAACGAGTAACAAGGGAAGGTTCACTAATTGCCGAAACTCCCTATTAGAGATCATTCCCCCATCTGGATTATTTGGATTCGCCAGGAACAAAAGCCGGGGCTTGTTCTCCTCGACTGCCTGAATTATCTCGGGCAAATTGAGAGAAAAATCTGCCTGGCGTGATATAGTGATCAATTCGGCCTGATTCAAGGCGCCATCAAAGGCGTACATTCCGAAGGTCGGGGGACAATTGATCACCCTGTCGCCGGGTTCAATCACAATGCGCATGATCAGATCGATGAGTTCATCTGCTCCCGCCCCGACTACAATACTGGATTCTCGAACCTGGTGGTGTTCGGCCAGGATTTTCCGTATTCGTCTACTTTCTGGATCTGGATAGATATGAAGCGCGTCTGAGATAGCCAAGGCCGCCTTTACTTCAGGCAATGGTCCATACGGATTTTCATTGGCATCCAGCTTAATCAACCTCTCAGGCGGAATTCCCAACTCACTAGACAGGACATCAAATGGCAGAATTGGTTCATAAGGTTGCATATCCTGGATATGCGGGCGGAAATAACTAAGTTTGTTGGTCATTTGTCTCCCACCCTGGCTCTGGCTGCTGATGCATGGGCTGTCAAGCCTTCCAAATCTGCCAAATCAGCCGCCATTCCACTGAGTGCTTTGGCAGTTGATGGGTCAAGACCAATCACGCTGGAGATCTTGACAAAATCCAGCACATTTAATGGAGAAGCAAATCGGGCTGTGCCGCCGGTGGGCATTATGTGGCTGGGTCCTGCCACATAATCACCAAGGACTTCAAAAGAATGATCGCCCAGGAAGAACCCACCTGCGTTGTTGATTTTTCCCATAAGATCTTCGGGGTTTTCCACGGACAAACAAAGATGCTCAGCCGCATAATCATTTGCTAATTCAGCCGCTTGATCAAGTGATTCCGTGACCACAATTCCCCCGGCATATTCAAGCGAGGCGAGAATAATCTCTTTGCGGCTCAAACTATTCAATTGAGCCATGACTTCTTTTCGGACGTCATTCGCAAAACCGCGATCGGGGGTAAGCAAGATCGCACTCGCCTGGACATCGTGTTCGGCCTGTGCCAACAAGTCGGCTGCTACCCATGTGGGTTGTGCAGTTCGATCAGCGATCACCATTGTCTCGGTTGGTCCGGCCAAACCCTCGATACCCACTACCCCAAACAATTGCTGCTTGGCAAGCGTTACAAACAGGTTTCCAGCCCCTACAATCTTGTCCACTTTCTGAACTGTATCAGTGCCAAATGCCATGGCAGCGATTGATTGTGCGCCACCCATCTGATAGACTGCATCCACTTTGCAGATATGGGCTGCGGTCAAAATGGATGGATCAGGTTCAGGCGGCGTGGCGATAAAAATCTGCTGAACCCCCGCTACCTGGGCCGGAATCACGCTCATCAGCAATGATGAAGGAAGCGGCGCGGTCCCTCCTGGTACATAAACGCCAACGCGTTCAATTGGCGTGATTTGCTGACCCAATTGACCGCCCATCTCATCGATGAACCAGCTCTCGATTGTTTGTTTTTCATGGAAGGCCCGGATACGATCTGCAGCAGACTGCATGGCGTGCTTCAGTCGTGAAGGCATCGCAATCCACTCTTGCTCAAGCCGGGATTCTGGAATGATAATCTCCAAACCATCATAATCGTCCAAAATTTGTGACCATTTTCGTATCGCCTGGTCACCTTCCCGATACACTGAGTCTAAAATCGTCTCAACTGCCTGAGGGGGGCGAATGCCAGGTCCAAATATCTTCTCCGTATTCTCGATCGTAAGCGGAGAATACTCAATTCTATTGAGAGTCTTACGTTCCAAAATCGTTCCCAGGGCTTCTTCAACGGAATAAATCTTCATCATTTATCTTCCAATGCTGTCATCATGTCGATGATTTCTTGCGGTTCTTCTTCAAATATGTAATTCACAGGTGAGACTACAACACCACTTCCTCCAATTTCTCTAAGCTCACCGATCGCTTTATGCAGTTCGTCTTTTCTCACAACGATATGAATGGCGAAAAAAGTAGACGAATCGCGAGTGATGATGGGGGAAACAGTTGGTCCTTGCAAACCCCCAATCACTTTCTTTTGAAAGATCTTTTTGGAAATCTCCTCTCTGCTGTTTGCCCTAACATTGGCGAACACAGCCAGGTTTCGTTTTCCCCTCAAATGAGCCCCAATCATCTCCAGTAATTGAGTAGCGATCTTCAATGTATCTGAGTTATTCTTCAAGCGTTCACGATTAGCAATCAGACAGGCTTCTGCGTCAAGAATTTTCCCTCCTGGTAAATTCCTCAACCGGTTATCGCGCAGGGTAGTACCTGTGGAGACCAGATCGACGATTAGATCGGCATAACCAACCGTCGGTGCAATTTCCAGTGCGCCTTCTGCCCGGATTACTTTGATTGGAATCTCAATTTCCGATGAAAAGAATTTTTGCGCCAGTTTTGGGAATTTGGTGGCCACTTTTAGCGGTCGTTCCAATGATCTCTGCAACCGCTGCAAATCTGTCATTGAATTGATCTCCACCCAATCTTCAGGGATAATCACATTGAGCGTGCATTGCCCAAAACCGAGTTGATTATGGAGCTCCAAGATCTTTCCATTGGCATCTTTCTTTTCCAGGTAAATGTCCCTACCGGTAACCCCAAAATCCACGCTCCCGTCTCGCACACTGATTACGATATCTCCAGGTCGCTGAAAAATCACCTCGATTCCTGGCAACAGCGGGATCGTGGCAATATACTGGCGTGGATTCGGGTTGTATATCGGCAAGCCCACATCTGCAAGCAGCAGCCTGCTCCCCTCTGCTAACAAACCTTTACTTGGCAGCGCAATTCTGACTTTTCTGTTTATCTCTTCCATCGCTATCTCCGAAATAAAAACGCTCCCTTCTGGGGGAGCGCTTAGTTAGAAATCTAAATGATTTACTGAGTTACAACCTGATTAAAGCAGTCTTACCCGAGAAGGTTTCCGGCTGATGTTTCAGATGATGATGATGGATGGACAAGACTGTGAAGCTCATGATAGAAGATTTTACCACAAATAATCTAATGTTCAACAATATCATAGGGAGACAAGGTTGAAAGAGGTTCCTATATACAATTCAGAAATGAGATTGACCTTATCGATCAGGTCAAGTTATTTGCCTTTGAATAACCTCTTTTCCACTATGCAAAGGGAGATCAGGGGATGGAATTTATTCGGAAGGTTGTAGATCAACCTAATTTGTGCTTGAGTCCAATCACTGACAATCCTTGAAATGAATTTCCAATTTGAGCTTGACAAAATTATACATAATGGCTATAATGTATATTATACATAATAAAATTTATGTAAAAAAGGATCAATCAATGCGTAGAACCAAAGAAGAAGCCGAAATTACAAAACAAAATCTTCTCAAAGCAGCATTAGAGGTGTTCAGCCGTAAGGGCTACGCAGCCACCCGAGTGGAAGATATCGCCAAGCAGGCAAATGTCACCACCGGTGCGATATATCATCACTTCGGTGGGAAGAGCGATCTATACATTGCCCTCATCGAAGTTTATTCTGCAAGAGCTAACCAAATTTTTCAACAAATCATTGATGAGGGAGGCTCGCCAGCAGCTGTCCTCAGACGCCTGCTGGTCCGGCTGTTCGAATACGCTGAGGAAGATAAGGAATACATTGCCGTGGTGGAATTATTCCTTAATACGAATGATGTTTCACCCGAGCTCGCGATAATCAATCAGCAGGTTCTTGAATCGAGACGTGCCTTAGTACATTTTTTTACCGGTCTAATCCAGAACGGTCTCGATGATGGTGAATTCCACCCCTGGGTCTCGCCGGAGAATACAGCCTTAGCACTTTTGGGTTTCATAAATGGCATGGGTTTGATCTGGCTGCAGGATCCAGAGTCTTTCTCCATTAAAGAGCGCGCTGAAGATCTGGTGGATTCATTTCTATCAGGAATAGTCATAGGAGGTTAATTTGAAAATTTTTTATCAAATTTACATAATGGATGTTATTTATATTTTTGGTTGAAGTCAGCCTGAAGAGATGAAAGGAATGGTATGTCACAACAGAATTTAGATGAATATTTAAAAAATTGGGATTTCGAAAATAACGGTATTCCACCAGAGGAATCAACGCTTGCAACCAGGTTGGAAATAATGACCTATCGCACCTTAGCTGAAGGGCTTCCAGTCTCTCCAGGCCGTCTTGCCAGGGCTGCCAATGTTCCGCTCGAAATCACCGAAACCCTCTTTGAGCAAGGTAAGGCTTTAGGAGGTGAATGGGATGTCGAAGGCCGATTGATTGGCAATGTACTGACCCTCAATCCGACCCCACACAGTTTTCGAATTAACGATAAAGATCTGTACACCTGGTGTTCGCTGGATGCCATGCACTTACCCAGACTATTAGGTCAGCCAGCGGAGGTCGAATCTACCGATCCAGTCAGTGGTGAGAAGATCCGACTCACCATCCCACCTGATGCCAACCCAACCTATCACCCACCAGAGACAGTTCTATCCATCATACTTGCGCCTGGTGACAGAAACGGTCCGCAAAGCCCATTGTGCAGCCAGATGCTGTTCTTCGCTTCACGTGATAATGCGGAGATCTGGATTCGAGATCACCCGCAGGCCACGATCATGACGGTCGAAGAGGTCTACCAACTTGTCAGTGAACATGTGCACGCCCCTCTGGAAAAAGCACTCGAGCAGCTCGAGTAATTTGTAGGTTCTCAATAACTTTAAATTTGAAGGAGATTAACAAATGAAGAACTATACATTAGCAGATTCGATCGAAATATCAAACCGGGTAACCCATGCAACCACCGCTTTAATCACTGCTGCCGTTACATTAGTCATAGGGACACTTCTCTTCAAGGTTCTATGGAACTGGACTGTGCCTGAGCTTTTCCCAGGGGCTGTTGAGCAAGGTTTGATCTTAGGAGAGATAACCTGGCTAACTGCACTCAAAATCACGGGACTCTTTGCAATCTTAACCAGCGCGAGTTCGCTAATTGCTGGTCAATGGCAACGGTAGATCGCTGAGAGCGGCTCGATGGTGACAGCTCGACTGGCGCCAGACAATTGAATAATCGAAGAAATCCGTGATTTCGCACACGATTTCTTCGATTTAGGCAAATGTCATGCTGAATGGGCCAATAACAGAAATATTGATTCAGATGATTGTTAATAATTCGCAAATCTCCGTTGGATCAATATAATTTCTGCTGAAATTCAGCATAGTATAATTTCCTTTTCGATAATTGGTCTTATGGCTCGGAATTCAAACACGATACCTTGGCGAGATCTGTAAGCTTGAAATATAGGACACCACCCGGTTCGAGAAGCTGTTGAACCAACTACACTACGTCTAATTCACATGGAGGCGAAAAATCAATGGATTTTGGAAATATCGACTTCTACCTGATCTTTGACCTTTTCATCCTGCTGCTGATTGGCATGGGACCCAAGATCGCCCTGGTACCCTTCCTGGATTTGACCACTGGGATGGAAGCCGATATGCAGAAGAAAGTAGCCCGCCGCATGGTTAGCACCGCCGTCATCTGGGCGTTAATCCTGGTCCTTTTAGGCTGGTTTCTGATGCGCCTGCTGCACTTCTCACCAGGAGCAGCCAATGTCGCCGGCGGGATCGTGCTGCTACTGCTGGCCCTGCACATGCTGGTCAGCCCCGGTAAAGAGGACCACCACGAGAAGGCCAGCGGTCGCGATGCAATGAGTATGGCACTATACCCGTTGGCGGTGCCTTACCTGCTCAATCCAGCCGGGATAGCAGTCCTGGTAATTGCTTCGGGAGATATCGCGGCAGAAACTGCCAGCTTAAGCTCCATTCTGATCGGCATGGGCGTGCTGGTGGTTCTCGTTCTGCTGATGGGAGTCATCGATCTTTTGGTCTTCACCAACCTGGACAAGCTGTCCAAACACCTTGATCCACACCGCCTGGCGGTGACTGAGGCGGTGTTTGGAGTATTGCTGGCAGCCTTAGCAGTACAGCTAATGGTAGATGGACTGGCCGAATTAGGGGTCATCTCAGCCGTCGCCCATTAGCAGCCACCCGTTCGCGATCTAATTACACCTGGGGACGAACAAGGAAACAGCATTGGAGGAGAAATCATGACCTTACCTTTCAAGAAAGTCCATGTCATTATCAACCCCGCAGCCGGGCAGGATCAACCGATCCTGAATGGTCTCAATGATGTCTTCCATCCAGCCGGAGTTGAGTGGGACAACAGCCTGACCCACAAATCAGGCGACGCGACTCGTTTAGCGGCCGAAGCTGCGGCCTCCGGGGTCGATCTCGTGGCAGCCTACGGTGGCGATGGCACTCAAATGGAAGTTGCCAACGGCTTGCTTGGCACTAGTGTCCCGCAGGCGATCTTGCCGGGCGGCACGGATAACGTCATGGCTCATGATCTCGGCGTTTCGCTTAAACTGCAGGAGGCAGCCGGATTAATCGTCTCTGAAAACAAACGCCGCGACATCGATCTCGTCAAAGCGGGTGATCGGGTATTCATGCTGCGCGCCTTCACCGGATTGGAAACGGAGGAAGAAGTCAGCCGTGAAGAGAAGGATAAATTAGGGCAGCTGGCCTACTTAAAAGCCAGTTTTCAATTTATGAGGGAAATTTCCGAAACGGATTACAAAGCTACCGTTGATGGCGAAGTGATCGAAGGAAAAGCGCTGACTTGCTTCATCCTAAACGCTGGATCTATTGGGGGTATCATGGGAGTAGAAATCCCGAAGGTCGGTGATGTCAGCATCAGTGATGGCTACCTGGATTTATATGCCATTACCAAGGGTGTGAAACCATTGCGGGCGATCTCCAAACATATCTTCCATCATGAAGGATCGGACGCCGGGGTTTATCACTGGCGCGGCAAGGAGATCAGCCTCGAAGCCGACCCAGCGCAGTCTGTCTGGATCGATGGAGAATTTGGCGGCAAAACCCCTTTTACAGCAACCGTCATGCCCCAGGCATTGGAAATGGTGGTCCCCTCCTGATCACTCCTCCAACGAAGGATAAGCGATAATGACACTTCCTTACGAAAAAGTCCATGTGGTCATCAATCCCGCAGCAGGGCAAGATGAGCCAATCCTGAATGTACTCAACCATGTATTTCACCCAGCGGGTGTAGATTGGGAGGTTTCCCTGACCCATAAATCAGGGGACGCCAAGCGCATGGCAGCACAAGCCGCAGCCTCTGGAGTTGATCTTGTGGCAGCTTATGGCGGCGATGGCACCCAAATGGAAGTCGCCAACGGCCTGCTGGGTACCGGTGTGCCCCAGGCGATCCTGCCGGGCGGGACCGGCAATGCCATGGCCCATGAGCTGGGAGTATCCCTAAAATTAAAGGAGGCCAGCGAACTAATTGTCACAAGTGACAAACGCCGCGCTATTGACCTGGCAAAGGTGGGCGACCAGGTCTTCATGCTGCGGGCTTATACCGGGGTAAGCGCAGATCAAGCTGCCAGCCGTGAAGAAAAGGATAAATACGGCCAGCTGGCTTACATACAGGCCGGCTTGAAATTTCTTTCCAATACACCCGAAAATCACTACCAGGCAACCGTTGATGGAGAAGTCATCGAAGGAGAAGCCTTGATCTGCTACATCCTTAACGCCGGTTCGATCGGTGGGGTAATGGGCATTTCTCTACCCACCATCGGCGATGTGGATATCAGCGATGGCTACCTGGATTTGTACGCCGTCACAAAAAGGATGAAACCCTTGCGGGCAGTTTCCAAACACGTATTCCATCACGAAGGGTCGGATGAAGAGATTGGGGTTTACCACTGGCGCGGTAAGGAAATCACGATCGAATCAGATCCGATCCAGGACGTCTGGATTGATGGAGAATTGGGCGGCCAAACTCCATTTTCCCTCAGCGCCCTACCCCAGGCTCTGGAAATTGTGGTCCCTGCTTAGTTAACATTTATCATCGAAATTTGATGATTCTTCCAACAAGAACTTAATCGTCGCAACCACCATATCGCCAAAATAAGGTAAAGCAAATTAGTGGACTTACCTTCTGGATTAATTCAACAGCGACAAGGATAAGTGGGGCCTACAAAGAAAAAATATGATCTATCCCTTCAACGCTGCCCCTATCCCCAAACTAACCGAAGTCGGCGGTAAAGGCCTATCATTAATCATGATGACCCAGGCCAGTCTGCCCGTCCCGCCTGGGTTCGTTTGCGGGGTTGAATTTTTTGAACCATGGTTGACCCGATTGCAAAACACACCGGAATGGAGGGCCGTCCAATCTGCCATCTATAACGAGGAAGATCTGCACCCCAGCACGGTGGCCCTCAAAGAGGCTTGCGCCAATTTACCCTTGACCAGTGAACAAGAAGGGCATCTCAACCAGGCAATGCAATCACTACCCAGTGATAGTTTTTATGCAGTGCGTTCCTCTTCGCCTGAAGAGGATTTGGAAGGGGTTTCTTTCGCTGGCGGCTACAAAACATCGTTGGGCGTGATGAAATCAACGATGGAAGATGCCTTACGCGTCTCTTTTGCTTCTGTATTTGATGAACGCGTATATGTATACAAACAACAGCAGGGTTTTGCCGTAGATAATCCGCGCATTGCGGTGGTCGTACAGCAGCAAATTGCATCAGAGATGGCTGGCGTAGGATTCTCACTCAATCCACTGAACAATGATTATGATGAAGCGGTGATTGATGCCAATTGGGGGCTTGGCGAATCTGTCGTGTCGGGGATGGTATCACCGGATCATTTTGTGGTGGACAAGGTGCAGAGAGAGGTCCAGGAAAAGCAGCTGGGCGTTAAGGGAACTGCCGTTTACCTGACTGATAAAGGGGGGGTTGAAAAACGTCCACCCTCCGATCCAGACGATTTCTGTTTGACAGATGAGCAGGTATTGGAGATCACCGACCTGCTCATTAAAATCGAAAACCTATTTGAAAAACCCACAGATATCGAGTGGGCCTTCGCTGATGGCAGCTTGTACCTGCTGCAGGCACGCCCCATCACGGCATATATTCCTCTAGCACCTGAAATGATGACCGAACCTGGCGAGCGCCGCATTTTGTATATGGATGCTGGACTAACAGAAGGAGTCACCATCAACAGACCAATGACTCCACTAACTCTGGATTGGATGTTCGGTTCATTGGGGATGTGGGTGGCATTATTTATTGGACCGGTCGATATTAATGCAGCTGGAGAACCATCCAGAAGTCTTGTGTTTGCCAGCGGGGGGCGTTTCTATCTAAATTTATCTCAGGCTTTGACGATTACAAGTCCAAAGATGATCGCCCGGGAGTTTCAGGCTATTGACGCGCTGCTCAGCGAGATGTTTGCGAATATTGATGAGGATCGATATAAAGCAGAAAAGAAGATAAACTCCTTGCGATGGGGTTTTATACTTACTCATATCCCCCGGGCACTGTGGGCTGCACGTCATTTCGTCAGCAAGACCATCTCTGCATTTTTTCAGCCAGAGCAGTTTTACCACTACCATACGCAAGTCATCGAGGAGAAAATTCGCGAGCTGAAACAAGCGGATTATTCTAATATGCCGCTCAGGGAGCTGATCAATAAGCTGGATACTGAATTAACTCCCGTAATCAGTAAAGCAGCCTTTCCGCCGATTGTTCCTTTTTTCTACTACATTGGGCGTCTTGATAAGCAGTTCGGTGATGGATCCGAAGCAGATAAAGATCTACTTGAGTCTTTGAAGATGGGTTTTGCTGGCAACGAAGCCGTGAACATCGGCATCCAGCAATACCGAATGACCAAGATGCTCACCCCGGAGGATTTTGCTGATCTCGACCAACTGGCCAAGAGGATCAACGATCGTGATCTTCCCCCTGATTTTCTCGAAGCCTGGGATCAATTCGTTGAAGATTATGGCATGCGTGGTCCCGGTGAATTGGAACTGGCCAACTCTCGCTATGGTGACGATCCTAAACTGGCTCTGGAGCAAATGTCTTACATGGTTGATAGCGACATTGATCCGGAAGCATTGCAGAAGGAGCATATCGCCACACGCCAGGAGGCTTATGAAAAGCTGTTGGAAAAATTCAGCGGTCGAAAACGGCAGCAGCTGAAACGTGTCTACAAAATTCTAGCTCTGCTTGGCCCCACCCGAGAAACACCCAAATACTTGTGGGTGCTGGATAATGGGATTGTGCGCCGCAGGGTACTGCAGGAAGGGCGCATTTTCGTTAACCAAGGCAGACTTGATGCACCCGAAGATATATTTTGGTTGACTTTAGATGAGATCGATGCCGCTTACGCTGACCCAGATTTCGATTTGCGCATGGCACGCGATGAAAAGAAACCCCTCTACCGCAAACTTGAACAGGTGCTCGCCTTTCCCCACATGATCGACTCGCGGGGGCGCATCGGTGTGGTTGAGAAGCCGAAAGGAGATCCCAATACACTTACAGGCCTGGGTATTTCTCGCGGTGTGGCAACAGGCCGGGTTAAGGTTCTGCATACCCCGCGCCAGAAGCCCATTGAGAAGGGGGATGTGCTGGTAGCATACACGACAGATCCGGGTTGGACGCCATTATTTGTCAATGTGGAAGCTGTGGTGCTGGAAGTGGGCGGGATGCTGCAGCACGGCGGCCTCGTCGCCCGTGAGTACGGCAAACCCTGTGTGGCAGGTATTCAGGGTATTACAACCACGCTGCAAGATGATCAGCTTGTCGAGGTAGATGGCACCACTGGTATTGTGCGAATTTTGGAATAATCAATACCTTTCTTAAAGAAAGGCCGCCATTTCCAGAACTTAGACATTGCATTAATAAAAAACAAGAATTGACTCGCTTCATGTATAATTTGTGAATGCTCACCGGGGAGTACATTCAATCAGTCATTGAGCGTGATAATCTCGTCGTCCGCAACTTGCAGGTAACCCAGGGCTACTACCGCCTCTCGCAAGGGATGAAACGCTATACCAGTGGAAAAAACGTCAGCTGGTGCTCATTCGCTACGCATGCTTCGAAAACCGCGGGCCAGGCGCTGAGGCATGAACTGATGCCTGGCTACTTGAAGTCGGCCATGATTCGCATGGCAGGTTACGAGAACACTTTCCTCTTTTTAAGCGAAGGGATCCTGGAGCCTGACCAGGCCAAGACAGGAGAACAGAACAGCCGAATGGGCAAAGCCTTGCGCCGGGTGAGCCAATTGATTTCCGAGGGCAATATCACTGTCTTTGAGGAACTGGCCTGGCCATTTTCTTCCTTTTTGAGGACTTTCAAAAAGGATTGGGAATACGACGAAGGCAAACTGGGCGCTTTCCTGGACGAACAATTCAAGCCCGGACCGCTCGTTGAAGGTGGTCAGGATTACCTTATTGAAGCATTCACGGCGTACTACAAAGCCCGTTTCGAGACTCGAACCAAGGAGAAAGCCGAATACATCCTGCAGGCTAACCTGCTGATTGGGCTTCACGAGCAAACCCGGCTGCAACCCCAAATCGAACAAGCCCTCACTGTACCGGTTGAATTCTTCTCCGAACCAACCAAGAAATCTAATTTTATCTCTTTCAAGCGACAGCCAACGGTGACCAGCAAGATCGTTTCAAGAGCAATCACGCAGATGCTAATGTCCATCACCTTGCCAAGTAGGGAGCTTAAGCTGGGTGATAATGTAATCGCTCCCACGGGAATCACATCTTTTCCCAAAGACTTACTTCAGATTCAGAATCCCCGCTGCCAAGAACTGGTTCGGGCTTTCGAAACCAGTCAGGATACCCTCTCTGGAAGCGGAGCTGAAAACTGGGGCAGCCTTAAAGACCGGATGAGCTTTGTGGTGGACTTCTTCCGCAGCCACCAGCAGTACAAACGCCTGTGGGAAAGTCCTTTCCTTCCAGATCAGGCTGAGGTGATCGAATCGGGACACTTCCCTGGTGGACCATTGTAGAATTATTCAATTAATTAGTGCCAAAGAGCTTCCAACATCTTCTATAATTTCATAAGACAACTTAGAATTGGCGTCCATCCTCAATCTAAGCGTTCTTTTAATCGTTACGGGTTAGATGATTATTGGATGGATCCCTCCTGGCAATTAAGATAAACTATCTGCGAAATCCGATTCCGGAAATAAGGTATGCATTCTCATGAGTCTCCCCCAATTCCAAATCCAGTTTGACTCCTTGCCCAATCCTGAGGCAGTTGTTTCAGGACCTAATGTGCGTTTCAGTCTGCTGACCGATCGCCTGATCCGCATGGAATACAGCCCCAGCGGTGAGTTTGAAGATCGTCCCAGCCAGGTATTCTGGTATCGCAATCGACCTGCCCCGAAATTCGACCAACATATCGATGACAAGCACATCGAAATCGAAACCGATCACCTGCTCCTCACATACGACATCAATCCAAAAGGTTTTTCGGCCACCAGTTTGCAAGTCAAAGTCAAATCCACCGGATTCACCTGGCATTATGGCATGCACCCATATCGGATCGGCAACCTCGGGGGTACTTACCGCACGCTCGACGAAGCCTCCGGTTTTATCCGTACAGACCCAGGTCTGATATCCTCCAATGGGGCCGCTGCTTACGATGATTCACGGTCCCTCGTTTTCAATGACCAATGCTGGTTGGAACCGCGCACCCATCCCGAGAACATGGATATTTATTTTTTCGGTTACGGTCATGATTATGTGGGTTGCCTGCGCGAGTTCATCCTGGTGGCAGGTCAAACCCCGCTGGTGCCGCGCTATATCCTGGGCAACTGGTGGAGTCGATATTGGAAGTATTCAGACCAGGAATTGCTTACCCTGATGGGTGAGTTCAAAGAACGCGGGATTCCGCTCTCAGTATGCATTGTTGACATGGACTGGCACATCACCGACACCGGCAATACCTCCTCAGGCTGGACGGGGTATACCTGGAATCGAGAGCTGTTTCCCAACCCGGAGGGATTCATTGCAGAGCTGCATAAATTGGGTTTGAAAACAGCCCTCAACCTGCACCCTGCCGAAGGTATACACCCCCATGAAGAGCAGTACCAGGAATTTGCCGAATTGATGGGCGTCGACCCCGAGAGCAAAGAACCGATCCCCTTCGATATCGCCGATCCCAAATTTGTCCAGGGTTACTTCGATATCTTGCACCATCCAATGGGGGCGGAGGGGATCGATTTTTGGTGGGTCGACTGGCAGCAGGGAACCTCGAGCAGCCTGACAGGTCTTGATCCGCTCTGGTGGCTGAACCACCTGCACTTCTACGATCTCGGCCGGGATGGTATGCAGCGCCCGTTTATATTTTCTCGTTGGGGTGGCTTAGGGAACCACCGCTACCCGATCGGCTTCTCTGGGGATACCGTGGTCGGTTGGGAGGCACTCGACTTCCAACCCGGCTTCACAGCAACTGCAGCCAACGTCGCTTATGGCTGGTGGAGCCACGATATCGGCGGGCACATGGGAGGCATCGAGGAGGATGAGCTGTACACCCGCTGGGTGCAGTATGGCGTATTCAGCCCGATCTTGCGGATGCATTCCACCGACAATCTCTTTCACGAACGGCGTCCATGGGAACGCGGGGCGGCGGCTGAACGTGCAGCCTGCGCAGCATTGCGCCTGCGCCACCGGTTGATCCCCTATATTTACAGCATGGCCTGGCGGGATCACATTAAAGCCTTGCCGCTAATTACCCCTCTTTACTACTCCAACCCAGAGGATAAAGATACTTACACGTTTGCCGCCGATCATACATATTGGTTTGGCTCTGAGCTGCTGGCAGCTCCTTTTACGCGACCCGCTCACGCCGAAACCGGGCTCAGCAGACAAAATATCTGGCTGCCTGAAGGCGATTGGTTTGATTTTTTCAGTGGGGAAAAACTCAATGGCCTTGGTTGGCGCACTGTCTATGGCGTGCTGGATGATATTCCGGTGTATGCCAAAGCTGGGGGGATCATCCCATTAAATACCCAGGTCATGTGGGCTGAAAATGAAAATCCTTCAGAACTGGAGCTGCTGATCTTCCCAGGTGCGGATAATATCTTCGAATTATATGAGGATGATGGCGAGACAACTGCTTACCAGGAGGGGAAATTTGCCCTAACTGATTTTTCTCAAGCCTGGGGTGAGAATTCGCTGAAATTTACCATATCACCCAGCGAAGGAGATCGGAGTCTGCTCCCTCAGAACCGGCGCTACACCCTGAAATTCAGAGGGATCGCGAGACCGAAGGAAATTACGATCAACTTGAATGGATCACCTTTAAAGGTTGAAACAACCTACCAGACTGCTGATGAAACCCTGGTGTTGACTGATATGACCCTGACACCTTCCGATGAGTTGCAGGTCACCCTGCGCGGCGATCTGCTGGCGACTCGCGACAGGGAGTTAGAAAAACTCGAGAAGTATCTCTTTCAGTTCAAGCTGGAATCCTGGGAGAAGAAACAGCTATTTCAGGAATGGAAGCGCATCACGGCAGGTGAACTTTCGCTGAGCCGCTACCGCCACCTGAGCGAAGCCCAGCGTTCCGTGCTGGAAAGTCTATTAGCGGAATAAGCTGTCCGAACGATTTCTGCGTTGATCCTGAGATTTGTTTCTTCCTCTTTCCTTCCACGGTTCTCCCCTCCATGTTTGGTATACCCGAGGGCAACGTAAAGGTTGGATCAAACCGGGGTTAACTCTGATGCGATTGGTTCGGATCCAGCCAGAGGTGAGGCAATATCGCTCTCTTGATAGGCTGCAGGGTGATCCTTGGGGAGCTTCTTCCACATACGATCATACAAAACAGCAAAGACCGCCAGAAGAACCAGCAAAACGCTCACGGCGCTCGTCATTGGGAGCGCGGTCCCCAATACGTTCATCGAATTCATCGAGGCATGGGAGAGTGCCGGGGCCAGGATGCTGCCTCGGGTCCGGTTATAAACCCATCCGAAGAGAAGGACGATGAATGGATAGAGGCCGATGCGGATAAGAAGGTAGTTTCCATCCTGGTATTGGATAATGTCATTGGGGATATGCAATATGACCAAGTAAACCCAGAGGAAGAGATTGGTCACCAGGGGGCTGTATTTTGCTTGAAGGCGGCGTTGTGCGAAACCGCGCCAGCCACCTTCCTCGTTGATCCCACCGCTGTAGAAGAATACGCTGGCGAAAGTAATCAGCGTGGCCAACAGGACCTCCGAGCTCAATTGGGTATTGGAGAGCCATGGCTCCCCAGTCAGCAGCTGCGTGATCGCCAAGCCCATGATATATACCATGGGAAAGATAAACAGCGCAAAAAGGTACCAGATCAAATGCCCTCTGGGACGAACCAGAGACGAAAGGTATTCCCGGAGGCTGGCAACCCGGCTGAAGGCGCTGGAGATGACAAACGCTGGCAGAATGGCGATCGGGATTGAGAGCACTAGCAACGGCATCCATCCTAGAGAAGCCTGGGGGATTCTGCCTCGCAATTCGAGGGTAGAAATAACCAGGGCTGCAATCCACACGATCACAAAGCTGAGCCAACGTTTCCTGGTAGAGACCGGGCTTCGACTGGGTTGAGCCCGCCAAGTGATTAACATACCAACAAGGACTGGACTGTATACAGCCAATCGAGACGCATAGAGCATCATGACCTGCAGGAGAGGATGGTCTGTGAAACCCGTCTGGTGGAGGTAGACAGGGGGAAATAGCAGAAAAAACGTGGACAGCAATGTCAG
>JBFFEL010000061.1:0-20702 GCA_041558875.1 Anaerolineales bacterium | reverse complement strand
GCCCTGGAATACCCTTGGGGTATGAATCCCTAAAATGTAGCATTAATCATCAACTTTTCAGGGATTTCTCGCCAAAAAACGGCTCGAAATGACAGCATTACCCCTGATCTCGTATTCACGTTCAAATAACCTGAACCCAAGGAGATCGCCACACTATGCTGCCCTCCGTTCGCGATGACAAGAGGTAAAGAAACCTTATTGGATTCACTTGAGCAGTCCGTCTCATAATATATCATCATGCTTGTCATTGCGAACCTCGGGTTCTTTCCCCGAGGCGTGGCAATCTCCCTCTTTGGGAGAAATTCAATCTCTTGTGAGACGAGTCACTTGAGCAGTTACTTTCATTATATTTTACTCCTGATGGTTCAGGGTAGCAGCGATCTCATCCACCCGTGAAAAATCGCCGAAACAAGTCAAAATAACGGCTCGCCCGTCCAGTTCTGTCACAACAGAAATAGACTGGCCCATGCTATCGATCTCAAATCGAGTACCAACCTGACCAGAATTCAAGCTAAACGGCTCTTCAGAAAGGATGGTTGTCATCGGAGAGGATTTTATTTGGTTAATGAGTTCATCTGACCCGATCCCTGAGGGTTTAATGTTCAAGTCGCACTTGGTATCCCCCTCCTGCCTCGCTTCGCCGCCAACGTATTTGTTCTCAGGATAAGATTGAAGAATGGCATACTCTCCCTCTATTATTCCGGTCACGATCCAGGCTTCAGGGATGGAAATCCCAATGCCGGTCTCAGCATCCTGATATTGGTTGTATGCCCAGGGAGGACTGACCTCATTTGGAGCTTCATCCGCAGGGGTTTCGGTTGGTGCTTCGATCTGAACGGTATCATTTTTATCACCAGAGGGAACCTCAGCAGCGCCGGATTCATAAGGGGAGAATTTAAGATATCGATCAGCAGTGTCGAAAACCACCAGCTCCTCCTCAGTTAGGCTGAACCGATCTGCAGCCCGTAAAGCACCCAGGTAAACCTGCTCCTGGTCCATGATCCCCTCAGGTTCCATGCAGTACATTTCGGTATTGTAGACGGATATGAATTGTATTTTTTCACCATCCAATTTATACTCACCGCCGAAATGATTGCAGCCCGCGCTTCCGGAGATCTGTTTATCTATGAATTCAATGGTAAGCGAGGTGTCGCTCATCGGTTGAGTTCCATTAATCGCTTTCAACACCCAGTTTGTTCCATCAAGGTCATCCCGATCCTCATGGACGCAACCGGTCAGGGTCAACACGAGAACGATCATCACAGAAGCTGTGATCAACAATAATGAGGATTTCTTCTTATTCATCGATACTCCAATCAAAGCTCATCCACGATGACAATCAATTAGCCACCATGTCCCCAGGCAAGTTTCGTCTCTTAGTCCCCTCCATTGTACCTGGTTATCTCCTAAGTGGTTCTCTCGCTAAATTCAGTGAAATCAAGGGGTGGGGGTTGATCTAATCGTACTTAGCGAGAAGACCATTAAGGCAGCTCCGCCACAAAATTCGCAAGCAGGTTGAGGTTGCCCTTCTCAATCTTCCAGGGCTCATCCCCGTGCTTGGCGTACAGAGCGTCTGCCAGGAGCACAACCACCAGATCGAGTTCATCAACGATCACGATCTGCTGACCGCCGTGTCCCCAGGCGAGGTGATAGCGGTGCTTTCCGGCCTTGATCGACCACCACTGGTAGCCATATTCATTAGCCTTCCAGTTCGGACCGACGCGGTACTTCCAGGTCTTTTTGGAGTAGCTTTGCAGAGATTCTGCTACCCACGCTGCCGGGACGATCTGCTGGCCTTCATAAACGCCATCATTGGCGATCATCAGGCCGAACTTGGCCATATCGGTCGAGGATAAATCCAGATCGGCAAAACCCAGATAGTTGCCGTCCCAGTCCTGCTGCCAGAAGCCAGGTTCGATTCCTAGTGGCTCAAATAGGTTCTCGACAGCAAAGCTCTTCAGGTCAGTTTCACAGGCTCTGGCAACGACTATTCCGAGAATATGCGAAGTCAGGTTGCTGTATTCGGAGTCGGAGCCAGGATCACGAACCAGTGGAACATGCACCAGCGTATCGTTATGGAAGCCTGAGAACAGCAAATCCATCAACTCCGGAGTGGATTCTTCCCAGGGGAAACCAGCCCGCATTTGCAGCATCTGCTGGATGGTGATCTCGTTCTTACGCGGATCTGTGATCCGAGGTCTGAGTTCCGGGAAGAAGTCCATCATCTTCTGATCCACGCCTTCGATGCAACCCTTTTCGATGGCAATCCCAACCAGGGCAGAGGTGATGCTCTTGGTGACGGATTGAATCTTGGACTGTCTGTCAGGTGAACCGCCATTGAAGTAATCCTCGGCGACCAAATAGCCATCTTTGAAGACCAGCAGGCTGTAAACCGTAGGTAATTGGTCAGCGTTGTAATACAACTCGGCCACCAGTTCCGGATCCAGCCCTCGCTCTTCTGGAGTCGAGACAGGCCAGAGTTCTGTTGTAACTGGCTTGTAGTCGACACTGGAAAGGTCAGCCTTGGATGCGTTGCATCCTACCATTAGAATCATCGCGAAAAGCGTGAGCAGCATCCACATACCGAACCAATTTTTACTTGTTACGCCTGTCATAGAAATCCTCCATTTCTGTAAATCCCAGGCAGAAAACGCGATTGGTTTCAAAGGGGTTTCTGCCTAAGATCCGCTTGTTTCTTTTGTTCCTCATCTCATTCCTCCAGAAGGGGGGCTGCCAGCAATCGTTTGCTGGCAGCCCCTAAAACACTATCCAGCATCCAAACCCTGTGGAATCTTTTGTGTGCGATTGCGAGTAAATGATTTCCGCACAGATCGGTAGAGCGAAACGAGCAAATTGCTGCCCACATACGTGCAGATCACCAGCAAGATCCATTTTACGAATGCCGGCAGTCCCGTGAACAGCAGCAGCGTGCCGAACACGCCGACCAGGATCACGTGAATGATATACACCCCGTAGGAATTGCGGTTGAGCACATCCCAGAGCTTCCCGGTTTTATTCACATAAAGCCGGAAGCTCTCCACCATCACATAGACCATCACCAGTGAAGAAAGGTGGAAGCTCAGGAACCAAAGCAACTGGTAAAGTGGGGTTACGCTGAAGCCCGGAGCCAAGAACGGCCATAGGCGGGCAAAGACGTGTCCGGTCATCGGCAGCCAGGCGACTGAACTGGCGATAATATACAGCGTTTTGCTCTTTGGCAGTTCTGCGAACAGGTTCCGCCGGTAAGCCATCGTACCCGCGATGTAGAACAGGAAGTGCGCTAACAGCCGTTCGTTCTCAAAATCCAGGATGGGGGTCAGGGTCCAGCTGCGGAAGCCAAGCAGGCTGCCGATCCCATAGCTGAAGCCCAGGCTGAGCACAAACGAGATGCCCGCCATCCAGGCCATGGAAATCCTGGGAAACTTGATCCCTGACTTCTCTAAAGCCAGATAAATGAGGTTGAACACAAACAGCAGTGGCAAGAACCACAGCCAGTTCTGACTGTTGGGATTGTTGAAGTGGAAGTAGTTCAGCCAGTTCTCCTGGGGGAGGCCGCGGGAATACAGGAAGATCACGCGGTAGAGCGGGATCAGCGTGAACACTGCGATCAGCCAAGGGAACATCAGCCGCTTGATCTTTGCCTTGACAAAGCCCCACCCGGTCCTCTTATCCAGGGATGGCGGGGTCAGGTAGCCAGCGATGAAGAACATCGCCGGCATCATGAAAAGATCGAACATGATCCCAACCACGCCCACCCAGGTCATGGTCGCAGGATCGTCCACGATCCAGAACCATCCCCACAACCCGGCAGACTCATACACGCCGCCGACATGGTACAGCACCACCAGGAAGATCAGGATCGTCCGTAGATTGTCCATCCAGGGGATTCGGTTACGATGCTTTGATACTTTTTCTTGCGTTGTCATGTTTTTCTCCTTGTATATCGTTTAATTTCCGTCAATCAGAATAATCTTAAACAATTAAGTGTCATACCGAAAAGATGTTTTCCTTTGGGTTAATTTTGAGGCAACATCAAATTTGTGTTTCCTTGATGAATGGTCACGCCAGGCCTAGAACGAGTCCCAGGATCATGAATAAGAAGAACACACTTTGTCCCGAATGCAAAATGATGGGGAACCAGTTGCTGCGGAAGCGTTTACCGGAATAGGCAAAAATCAGGTTGGCTGGCAGGGAGGCCAGCATCCCCCAGGGTTGATGAAGATGGTACAAGCTGAAGATGACGCCGTTTGCCACCCAATCCCATTTGCCAAAGACGCCTTCCATCTTGGACAAGAGCACGCCGCGGAAGACGAATTCCTCGCCCAGGAAGGTGTTGAATAGCTGAAAGACAACGAACAATACAACCAGCCCCCAGGCTCCAACCCATTGGGCTTGCAGCTCAGGCGCAAATAGCGCAGCAGCATCATAGCCCTCCGGCTCAGCAAAGAAAGGGAAGATCGAAGTCCATAAATCGGTGAGCGCAGGTCTCAGCCCCATCTCCAGGGCAGCCGTCAGCAGGATCAATGGAATGATCCACCACCATAAGGCTTTCCTTATCTCTCCGGTTTTGGGTGAAACCGGATGGTTCAGCCAGAACCGGCGGCGGACGGTGCTCCACCGGATATTCCCACCTTCGCGATAGAGAATAATCATCGCCAGCACGAACTCCCAGATCAACCCGCCAGTCAGCAGCTTTATGCGCAACAGACCGGCATCCGTTAGTGAGAGGCCAGCGCTCAAAACGGGGTAAGCTACCCAGCCCAGCAGCCACATAGGGAGGCCGGCAGCCAGCCAGATACCCAGGATTTTCACCAGCGAGTATTGATCACCTGATTGATTTGGCGTTTTGGTATTCATTTCTCCATTCCTTTATTACTTAAGTAGTTTGTCTCATAAATAATCTTAATGGTTGTCACTGCGAGCCTCGGGTTCTTTCCCCGAGGCGTGGCAGTCTCCTTCTCTTGGAGATTTCAAATCTCTTGTGAGACGAGCCACTTAAGATGCTTGTGAAATTTGATGTGAAATCACATCGCTAGGATGCTCATAAGCAGCATAAGCCGGACGAGCGCATTGGCAAAAACATGCAAACTGATACCCAGGCGGAGATCTTTTTTCCACCAAACAACATACCCCAGCCCGGCGCCTAATAAGCTGACCCCAACCCAACCGAACAACTGCCAACCATGATACAGGCCAAATAACATCCCACCTATCAATGGCGCCCATCCTCCATATCGAGAAATCCTCGGCAGCAGGTAGCCACGGAAATAGAGCTCTTCCACCCAGGGCAGGATGATACCTGTGATCACTAATTGCAGTGTAAACGCGAGGATCAGGATATTTTTGGCGTACCCTCCGTATTGAACGGCATCATCAAAGAAAAACCAATCCGGTAGCCAGGAAAAGAGTGTATCGGCAAGTATAGAACTCAGGGGCGTTGCGAACATTATGATCAAATACAAGACAACAAAAGCGCCAATGAATACCAATGCAAATGTTTTCCAGGAAACTTTTTCACGGTACAGCACAACACCCTCTAAACTATACCGCCCATTGAGCTTCTTCCCTTCGTTGAGCAACACTCCGAGCATAATGGGAATATCGATCAACAAGACAGCTAACAAGAATGCCAGTAAAGGGGGGAAACCCGTTAAATCAACGAACGGTTTGAAAATCACCAGGGCAAGGGTAGTAAGAATCCCTGGGATAATGTGCAATAGGATTGACTTCGAAAGTGAGTGTTGGTTATTTGTTTTGGGTACATCTGAGTTATTCATTGTCTTCTCTGTTTTTTCAAAACATTACATATAAAGCTTATGTGCAATGCGGTATGTTATTTCAAAATAAATCGGCCGGGTTTTTCCGCATTGCCTGGGTAAATGCCTGTTATGGGGATTGTTTATTTCAAGGAACTTTATGGCATTTACTTTATCTACATTCAGGTAGCAGTGTCATGCCCAGAAGGGGTTATTCCAGGGTTAATTCACACCCACTTCCAGGCGAACCACACCACCATTAAGTTCATCACCAGCGAAACCGAAAGCAGGACTTTGTCATAGATCCCAGGGTAGCCGGGAATACCCACCGCGTTGAATATGAAGAAGATCACAGCAACAACAATGTTCACCCAGCGGTTGGCCTGGTGCGGGAGCAGAATGGATAGCAGCACCATCAGGATCGGGATCAGCATCATCAACCCGGCAAGCAGGAACATATTGCCGCTGACGGGCGCGCCTTCCATCTCGCCGGGGGTAAAATCGCCGGCAAAAATACGCAGCACATCCCCCAACAAGTAGGTCAACATGGTGGCGACCCAGATCGCCGATAATGTGATTTTTACATCTTCCATTTTCTTTCTCCTTTTTGGGTTATATGTTTGATGAACGATTTCACTTCCTTCTCTTAGTGATCTGTCGTTAACACGACCTTTCCTTGTGCGTGATCTCTCTCCAGATACCAGAAGGCGTCTTTTGCTTTGCTCATTGGGTAGACTTTATCGATCACCGGTTTGACCTTTCCAGCCTCGATCAACTGGTTCAGAAAGCCCATGTCCTCCGGGCTGGGTACTGCCAGGAACGGGGCGAGATGCTGGTTCATCAATGCTGAAAATAAGTAAGCCTTGATCACATAACTCATACCAGCGTGTCCGGTGTTAGGCAAGTGAACGCCTTGAGGGGCCAACACGCGCCTGTAATCCGCAAATGAACGGCTGCCAACATTGTCAAGGATCAGGTCATAACGCTGGTCACTTTTTGTGAAGTCCTCTTTCTTGTAGTCAAAAACATAGTCCGCACCGAGTGAACGGACCAATTCGACATTGCGGGTGCTGCACACGCCTGTTACCTCTGCCCCGAGCGCTTTGGCGATCTGCACAGAGAAAGTCCCCACACCCCCTGAGGCACCATTGATCAAAACTTTCTGTCCTGCCTTCAACTTCCCTTGAGTACGAAGCGCGAGTAGGGCAGTCAGTGCCGCGGAAGGAACCGCCGCGGCTTGCTCGAAGGTCAGGTCTTTGGGTTTCAACGCAACCTTATCTTCAGGCGCACCCGCATATTCAGCCAACGCGCCGCTGCACAAAGTGTAAACTTCATCCCCTGCTTTGAACTGCGTCACATTTTTGCCGACGGCTTCAACGGTCCCGGCGGCATCCCAGCCAAGAATATAGTCCTTTGGTTTCGGGAATCCGACCGAAAAACGCGCCAGCCAGGGACTACCTTTTATCGAAAAAATATCTCCCGCATTGATCGAGGAGGCAGCCACCCGCACCAAGACATCATTTTCCGTGACCTCCGGCTTTGCGACCTCCTTGAATTCAAGGACATCGGGAGACCCATATGCGTTTTGTACGATTGCTTTCATTTTTTTCTCCATATAGTTTGGATTAGGAATATGGTCTATGTAACTGCTTCTGACGACATTTACTAAATCTCTTGAGCCTCTTGAAGGGCTTTTTGATCAAATCCCTTGATGATCAACCAGAGCGCCATCACCATCTCTTAGTGTTCGATGGTTACGACGACCTTCCCACGCGAACGGCCTTCGCCATAGTATTGGAGCGCCTCGGGGAGTTCTCGCAAAGGATAAACATGATCGATCACTGGCGAAACCTTCCCCGCTTCAATCAGATCTTTCAAGAAGGTAAGATCCTTTATGTCAGGCTTCATCGCCAGGTTGGTCATTTTCCTGCCCTGGCTCGAAAGCCAGGGGCCCAGCAGCATCGGCTGGAAGATCTGTTTCATATCCCCGCCAGTGGCAACATAGCGTCCACCTGGCTTCAAGGCTCGCTTGTAATCAAAAATCGAGCGGTACCCAGCCGTTGCCAGGATCAGGTCATACTGCTCCCCATTTTGGGTGAAATCTTCCTGGGTGTAGTCAATTACATGGTCCGCACCGATTGATTTCACCAATTCCAAATTCCGGGTGCTGCACACGCCCGTCACCTCGGTATCGAAGGATTTGGCGATCTGCACGGCGAATGTGCCAATCCCGCCGGAAGCGCCATAGATCAGCACTTTTTGTCCAGGTTGGATCTGGCCTTTGCTTCGAAGTCCCTGCAGGGCAACCACCCCCGATTCGGGCACAGCCGCTGCCATTTCAAACGAAATGTTACCCGGCATAGGGGCGATGGCATCTTCTGGGGCGGACACATACTCGGCATAGGCGCCCCAGCCGCTTTCAGAAAGATCGCCAAATACTTTATCGCCAGGGTTGAACCGGGTTACGTTCGCACTCACCACTTCGACGATCCCGGCGACATCTTTTCCCGGTGTCTTGATTTTCGGCTCCTTTAATCCGAGCGATAGGCGGGCAATGAATGGTTCACCTTTTACAGCAGCCAAATCACCAAAGGTGATCGACGCAGCCTGAACTTTGATCAGGACTTCATTATGATTGGGAGCAGGTTTTTCCACCTCGCTCAGCGCAAGCACTTCCGAAGGTGCGCCGTATCCTGTTTGGATGATTGCTTTCATTTCAGCCTCCAAGTTATTCTTTTTCATCATGTGCTACTGTGATGACCACGTTCCCTTTTTTGTGTAGTTTTTCGACATAGCAGTGCGCTTCCACGATTTGTTCCAGTGGGTAGCTTCGATCGATAACGGGATGTATCTTTTCCGAAACCACCAATTCTGCCAGGAAGGTCAAATCTTCGGCGCGATCCTTGCGATCCATTTCCACGCTCAGGTAAATCCCGTCCGGCGTAAGCGCGCTTTTGCATTTTGATTTTGAGACCCCCGAAATCATTTTGCCAACGGCATCAAAGATGACATCGTAGCGTTGGTTCCTTTGGGTGAAATCTTCCTGGGTATAATCGATGACTTTATCGGCCCCCAGAGATTTCACCAGGTCAAAGTTCCCCGCGCTGCACACGCCGGTCACTTCGCCCCCCCAATATTTTGCCAGCTGGACCGCATAAGTCCCGGCGCTCCCGGAGGCTCCGTTAACCAGCACCTTCTGCCCAGGCTGTATATCCGCTGTGCGGAGGATATTTAGGGATGCCAACCCGCCAAAAGGGATCGCGGCAGCTTGTTGGTAGGTGAGATTTGCCGGTTTGATAGCGATCATCCCATCTTGGGGAAGACACCTGAACTCGGCATACGCGCCAAAATCAAACCCGGTATTGCCGAAGACCTGGTCTCCCAATTTGAACCGTTTGACATCGATCCCCACGGCTTCGACTTCACCGGCAAACTCATAACCTAAAACGGTCACTTTCCGGGGGGCGAAAAGGCCATTAAAAAGCCGGGCCATGGCTGGGTCCGGTTTGCGCAGCCGCCAATCCGCAGCCGTAACCGTGGTCGCATATATTTTGATCAGGATTTCGTCATCTTTCGGCGCAGGTTTTTCCACTTCTTTGAGTTGCAGCACATTCGGTGGTCCGTACTTTTGGTAGACAATGGCTTTCATCTCAATATCCTTTTGTTTTTATGGCGATTTGACGCTCGGTACAATGGTTGATCCGTCATCGCTGAGATATTTGCACGCTTTTTGAGCCCCATACTCCGGCGGAAATCCCCAACCATCGCAGCTTTATCTCTGTGTGAGTTCATCTTTTGGTTGATCCGGAACATTGTGCAATTAGAACTTCTTTTTGTAACCGTCCAATAAGTGCCAGGGTTTGAAGCCGCAAGATTGGTAAAGCCCGCGGGCAGCTTCGTTGTCGCCAAAATGTGCAACAGAAGCATATTTCATCCCGGCGGCCGCCATCTGCTGCATACCATATAGAAGGATCGCCCGTCCAAAACCGCGCCGGCGATAATGCCTGTGGGTGCCAACCGGCTCGAACAGGCCGATGCGGTTGAGAGGATCGTGCCAGGTGACGGTGAAGGCCACAAAGGTGCCATCCAGAGCCTGGATGACCAACTCCCGTTCGGGCGCATAGCCAGGAGATTGCATGACTTTCCGGTACAGCTCAGGGGTCCAATTGGTCGGGTTGAAGGATGCGTTATGCACCGCAGCCAGGGCAGCGGCATCCTCAATTCCGGTAGCTGACTTGAACGAATAACCACCCGGGAGAGCGGGTACGGTCACAGAATTTATTTCAACGCGGTTCAATACATAAGGATCTTCGTGATCTGGTTCCCAACCCAACGCCGTGAGCAGTTCAGATCGAGCCGTATCACCCCGAAATGCGTCAGCGTGGATGAAGTTGCTGGCAATATCGTACTGCTGCATCAGGCCTACCGTGCGGGCATAGGCAGTTTCCAGGACTTCACGTTCAAGTTCATCACCCCTCAGGTCTGGACGCACCTGGGCATCAAAATACTTGAAACTGGGATTCGCCAGCAGCCACGCGGCCAGGCCTTGATCGTCCTCCCAGATCGTCATGAGTTCAACGGGATCATAAGATTTGTTTCCATTGTAGATGTGATGAGGAATGTCTCCGGGGTGCAGGTATCCGCAATGATCGGTCACGGCAATCGCCGCGGCGTTGAAATCCTGCAACCGCTTAAGATCAGCTTCTCCGGTATAGGTACGTTTCCTCATTTCTTTACCAACTCCAACGCCATCAAGCGAGTAAAAGGGACCGACTTTCATCGGCGCGAATTAGGTTTACGTTTCCGGTATTCCTTTTACCACAATCCAGATCCCGATCACAAGTTCAAAGGGGAAGTAAGGGAGAAAAAAGATCATTGGTATTCAACTTTCATCTCCTGATTTGAATGGATCCAGTATTTGATAAAACAGCCAGAATAACCTAAAGAGGCTCATCCAGTAAGGCACCCGGGCTGAAGCCCTTGATGATCAGCCAGAGCGCCATCACCATCTCTTGCACGGCCAGCGGGAAGATCAGGACGCCCATATCAATCCCGAAAAGGTCCGTCCAGCCGGCGACATGATAGAGAACTGCCCCGATCACCCCCCAAAGGGACAGCCAGCGGGGGATCAACCGGGTCTGGTAGAACAGGGTGTAAAACATGATGGCGCCCAGGCTGAAGGCGATCTCCAGTATCTGGTTGATCTGATCCCCCGATTGCACCAAAAGTTGGCCAAAATTCTGGAAATAAGCGCCCGCGGATGCTCCAGCCGAGACGAACTGCTTTCCAAGCGCAATCAATAGCAGCCAGCTGATCACGGTCAGGATATACAGGACCGCTTCAACTGGCCCCCTGAAGACCACCGCTCCAAGCGCCAGGGCTTCGTTTTTCTTTTTGAAGATCGGGAACATCATCACCGGCACCATCGCCAGGGAAAAACCCATTAACAGCACACAGGCTGCCCCTAGGATAACCTGGGCTTCATTTTCGGCAATTGTAGTCAGAAGATCAGGATCACTAAAAATGCTGCCGGTAAAGACAGCGCTCAGGATACCTGAAACCGTCCCGATAATGAATAGAACCCCAACGACTCTAGCCGTGGTTTGAAGTGATTTTCCTTTTGTGTTATCCATTTCTATATTCCTTCCTTGTTTAAAATGATGGTGAAATTTAAATGAACTCGGGTGGGGGTTGATTGAGTCGTATTTAGCGAAAGTATTCCTTTTGGCTTCCCTGGTTAAGTTTCACCTCGCGCACCAGGGATCAATGAGTCTTCGATGAGATTGACAAGCTCCGCAGCTGGAAAGCCCTTCGGGAGGATTAAATCAGCACCCGCATCTTTTGCTCTTTGTCCTTGTTGGTCATTTTCTGTTAAGATAAGGATCTTCGTGTGGGGCCATTCACCCTTTAGTTTTGTGATTGCATGCCAGTTTTCTTCATCAAGTATGTTCGCATCGATGAATATCAACTCCGGATGGATCTCTTCACGCATCTTCAATAAGACCGAGGGGTCTTGAGACTCAGCGATAATTTCTATTTGTGGAACAGTCCGCAGTAAGGATTGAAGACCATTCCGGAGGTGGCCTGGCTTCGAAATAACCAGTGCTAAGGTGATTTTCTTCAACGTAGATCTCTCTTATTTCCATCCATTGCTTTATCGACCTGATCGTAGCAGATCATGTCTCCCAGCATAACTACTAAAATATAGATTTTGACTCGAACAAAAAGACCGCTTTCAAAGCGGCCTTTCTCTGCAAAATGCGATAAGTGTTTCTATAACAAATGATAGAGGCTATTCCGAAGGATTCAATGGAGAATAACCTTCCCGCAATGCATACAGTGCAGCCTGGGTTCGGTTGGCGAGATGCAGCTTAGCCAGGATATTGCTGACATGTGTCCGTACGGTCCCTTCGGAAATCACCAATGCCTCTGCAATTTCCTGATTGGTCATTCCCCGGGCTACCAATTTGAGCACATCCATCTCCCGGTCGGTCAGCGGTTCTGTAGTGGGTGGAAGATTGGACTTTCGTTGCATTTCAAGCATCAGCTTATTAGCGATATCCGGCGATATGGACGGTTTTCCCTGGTGCACATCTCGGATCGCGTTCAGTAACCTGTCGGGTGATGTGTTCTTGAGTAAATAACCAAGCGCCCCTGCTTTGATGGCTGGGAAAACCGTCTCATCATCAGAAAAACTGGTCAAGACCAAAATCTGTGCATCCGGACATTGTTCTTTGATTCTTTGGATTGCTTCCAACCCACCCATGCGAGGCATTGCCATGTCCATCAAGATCACATCCGGTCTCAAATCACAGGCCTTCGACACTGCTTCAACGCCATCCGCAGCTTCACCGATGACCTCCATACCAGCCTCGGTGCTGATAAACGTTCGCAATCCTTCCCGTACAACGGCGTGATCATCCGTGATTAAGATACGAATGGTGGGTGGTTGTGTTTTATCGTTCGTCACTAATTCTCCTCAATAGGGTCAGTGGGTGGTTGGTGGGTGGCATTCAATGGGACCATGACGCTTATTTCTGTTCCTGTGCCAATCCCAGATTGGATCGACAATGTCCCCCTGATTTTCTCAACTCGCTCGGTCATGCTCGATAATCCCATCCCCCCTTGACTCCCGGCGATCGCTGGATCAAATCCACGCCCGTTATCCTCGATCGTCAAGAAGAGGGCGTTTTCATCCGTATGCAGAGATACGACGACTTCAGATGCTTTGGCGTGCTTAAGCGCGTTATTTAAGGCTTCCATGCAAATGTGGAACAATTCTTCATCCAAGTTTGGGGGTAAATCGATGGCTAATTCCACATGCAGACGGGCATCAATCCCCGCCCGTCTTTCGACAGCTTCCAGACGATGTTCTAGAGCGCCGACCAATCCTTCAGTTTGTAAAACCTGTGGTCGCAACTCGTAGACCAAAAGTCGCATTTCCTGTAAGGCTTGTTGGGCAATTTCCCCAAGCCGGTTTTGATTGTCCTCCGCGTGGGTGAAATCACCACCTTTGATCATGCGCTTCCCCGCTTCAGCAAGCAGGGTGAGACTGTAAATCGATTGTGTTACTGAATCATGTAGATCGCGCGCCAGGCGGTTGCGTTCTTCTGTGATTGCGTGCTCCATTTCGCTTTGCTGTAGACTGGCCTGGGTTTTCATCAGCTCTGCTGTGCGCTCTTCCACCTGCAGTTCCAATGCAAGACCGCGCGCTTCCAGGTTCCTGACGCGCAACCGATACCCGCCATAGAACAAGCCCAAAATGGCAAGGATCACAACCCCATAAAACCATTGGGCCTGCCAGAATGGGGGCACAACGTTTATTTGTACCGCGACCCCCGCCTCATTCCAAACCCCATCATTGTTTGAGCCTTTTACTCGTAAGGTAAAGGTGCCTCCTGGCAAATTCGTATATTGACCAAACCGCCTGTTCCCCACCTCTTTCCACGAATTGTCGAAACCGTCCAGATAGTATGCGTATTGATTCTTTTCGGGCTGCGCATAGCTGAGTGCGGCATACTCAAACTCAAATGAGTCGACCGGCCATTTGAGCGTGACTCCAGGCAAGCCATCTTGTGCCTGTTCAAAATTGATATCACCATTATTCTTGTGCAGTGAAGTGATCACAATGGGTGGAATGATGGGATTGCTCTGGATTCTTTCGGGCAGGAACACATTGAACCCATTTATCCCTCCAAATATGAGCGCTCCGCGCATCGTATTCAGACAGGCCTTGGCATTAAATTCATTGCTCTGAAGCCCATCTGTCACATCATAGTTCGTAAATATCTCTGTTTTGGGATCAAATCTGGATAAACCATGATTGGTGCTGATCCAAATATATCCACTCTTATCTTCAAGTAAGCAATATATCGAATCGTTTGGCAACCCGTCATTTTCTCGATACTGGGTAAAGGTGGTTGTTTTGGGATCAAACACGTTGAGGCCATTACCGTTGGTGCCAATCCACACCAGGCCGGCTTGATCTATTAACAACGCGGTAACAAAGTTTTGACTCAAGCTCTGATCATCTCCAGGGACATTGCGATAATGGGAGAATTCTCCGGTATCAGGGTTGAATATGTAGATTCCCTCGCCTAAGGTGCCGATCCATAGGAGTCCACCTTGGTCTTCTAAAATGATGTAAATGTACAATTCTTGCGTGTGGCTGAGATCGAAAGCGTATTTAGGCCCCCAACGCGCCTCCTGCCGGTCAAATTGGTACAATCCATCGGTTGTACCGATCCAGAACTTACCGCCTTGACTTTCGAAAATCGTTGTAACCTCAATCCTGGATGATTCCCCGAGGCGGTCAGGTGTTACATTAAAATGGGTAAAGGTTTCCGTTTGCGGCTCAAATCTGTCAATTCCGTGGATGGTTCCAACCCACAGAACCCCTGACCGGTCTCGATAAATTGCAGAAATAAAATCATCACTAAGGCTTGATGACTCATTGGGATCATGCCGGTAATTTTGCCATTTCTGAGTCTTTGGATCAAAAGAATTGAGTCCGCCAAACATGGTGCCGATCCAGATGGTTTCATCTGGATCTTGATAAAATCCACGGACCATATTATTGCTTAGGCTGTTTGAGTTCAGAGGGTCATTTTTATAATGGGTAAAATTCACTCTGCCTAAATCCAGCTTGTTGACCCCGCCGCCAATCGTTCCAAACCAGAGCACGCCTTCGCGATCCTGGAAAATCGACAGGATGATATTGCTGCTTATACTGTAGGGATCCCCGGGGACATTGGGGTAATGAGAAAAACTTTCCGATTCCCGGTCGAAATAATCGAGCCCGCCGCCATAGGTCCCAATCCACAGCGAGCCCGATGAGTCTTCGTAAATCGCCTGGACTGTATTGTGTGCCAGGCTCTTTGGATCACCGGGCATGTATTTAAAATGTGAGAATGTCCCATCCGCCCTATCGAACCGGTCAAGTCCGGCGCTTGTGCCGATCCAGAGAATACCGCCTGAGTCCTCAAAAATACGCCGAACCACATTGTCCGTAATGCTTTGGGTATCATTGGGAATATGTGTATACCGGGTGAAGGAATCCGTCCCTGGGTCAAAGCTGTTGAGCCCGCTGCCATTGGTTCCGATCCAAAGGGTCCCATCCACCGTTTGGTGAATGGAGAGGATTGAATCGTCACTCAGGCTTTGGGGGTCCTCAGGATCGTGTTGGTAGTGCGTAAATCGCGCGGTCTCTGGATCGAACATCTCCAGCCCTCCGCTGCCTGTTCCGATCCAGATTTTGCCATCCTGGTCCTGGTATAAGGATGTGATTTCATCATCGTTAAGGCTGGAAGGATCTCTGGGATCATTGCGGAAGTGGGTGAACTGGTCTAAATTTCGATCGTATCGGTTGAGCCCTCCATCCCGGGTTCCGAACCATAGCATCCCAGAATCATCCTCGAGCATTGCCTGGATCCAGTTGCTGCTCAGGGAATTGGGATCTTCTGGATTGTGCTTGTATACGGTGAAAGAATAACCATCATATTTGTTGACCCCATCCTCTGTGCCAAACCAGATAAATCCTTTCCTGTCCTGAAGGATACAGAACACGGTGCTTTGGGATAAACCATCCTCAACCGATAGATTGTCAAAATGGAGCGTTTCTCCGATGGAAATCTCTTTTCCGGGGATAGGCCCTTCACCTGGTTGATTGGTCACCATGTTGATGGTTGGGTCCTCTCTTGTTAGCGTACCAGGAGAGTCTTCTGCAACATTACAAGCAGTGATAACCAATCCCCAAAGGATCAGGCTTGCGATCCGTTTGAACATTTGTAATGGTTTAAATCGTAAATATTTCAATGTGTAGGTTTCCCTCGACGAAAAATGAAAGGACCACTGATGTGCAAGGTGCAGGTTGTTAAAATTCACGGGTCAATTTACACCGCATTGCCTGTGAAAAAGCCTGTAATCGTGGCGGTTTTGTCTCAAGATGTTTTTTGACATTTACTTTCGTAATTGGTCTCACAAGCAAACATAGATTGTGTCATGCTGAGCACTTATCATTCAATCAGGAATTACTCAAGACATCATGTGCGAAGCATCTGGTTTTGTTTCCTAAAAACTTGTGAGACAGACTGCTTTAGTGGACAATTATATACGAATATCTCCACAAAGTCGCTTTTCCGGGGAGTATGATGTCGTATCAAACACTTTGAAACAGGTGTCTTGATCGAAAACCTGCCCGTAACGAGATTTCAGGTCTCTTTTTCATATCCCCTTTTGATTGACATTCCCACCTTTCCGCGCAGAGGGGCTGCCCTCGTTTTCCGGACAGCCCCTAACCATTTCAACAGATCACCACCTCCCACCTGATCCCAAATGGGTCTTTTGCCTGGGCGATCACCGGTCCGTAGGGCATTTTTTCAAAATCGTGCAGCGCTTTTCCATTTGCCACCAGTCTTTCAAAACACGCGCGCGCTTCACTTTCATCCCGGATTTCAACCACAAACTTCATGGATGGGAATGAAGGGGCTGTCCCCACATCAGCGAGATAGAGATTCAAATCGCCAATCTTTAACTCTGCATGGAAAACTTTCCCAAGAAGTTCGTGGTCTTGGGTCATGTTCTCGTCATAAAAATATTCACAAACAACCTCGGCCCCAAATATGGCTTGATAGGTCTCGATGGCTTCTTTGGCGTTATCCTTGAATTCCAGGTAAGTGGCTGCTTTCATCTGGTTTTCTCCTCTTCAATTCCAATGATCCTTTTTAAAAACTTGCGCATGCTCGGGCGCCCTTGGGTATAATTAGGACCGGGTGAAGCTCTCGCCCGTGCTTGTTGCCCAGTCTCCCCATATCCGCCCGCGTTGCCGCCGTTCCAGACTAACACGCAAAGCCTGATGGCCTCATGATGATATCATGAATCCCAAGTCCTCCTCGAAGCGCCCCACCGTCGGTGTTTTAGCGGGTTGGCCGGTCTTTACCGGGACCCCCGACCCGTTCCTGGCGCATGTCATCCAGGGCATCCAGGCTGCCGCCCAGGACCTGGACTGCAACCTGTTGCTGGCTTGCGGGATCGACTCGGGCAAACCGGCCTGGCCCCTGGTCTCCCCACACGTTGATTTCATCCCGGTGGGCCCGCAAAACACCGATGGCCTGGTGATCGTCTCCCCCTTCGCCTCCTCGGCCGGGGAACGCTACGCCCACAACCTGGTCGAAAGCGGCTTCCCTGTGGTGTATGCCGGCGACCGGGAGACCGGGCCGGCCGTGGTGGCCGATAACGCCGGCGGTATTCGCCAGGCGGTCGGTCACCTGGTGGAACACGGCCACCGGCGCATCGCCTTTGTAGCCGGCCGCCTGCACGCCGAGCACGGCGATAGCGGTATCCGCTTGCAAGCTTTTCAAAGAGAAATGGCGGCCAGGGGGTTGCTCTACGATCCAGCCCTGGTGGCATTTGGCCTGCATACCTACGAGGGCGGGCGCCAGGCTATCCAGAAGCTCCTGAGCGCGGGGCACCCCTTCACTGCCGTGATCGCCAGCAACGATGGCTCCGCCATGGGGGTGTTAGCCGGCCTGCACCAGGCTGGCCTGGTGGTTCCCCAGGATATCGCTTTGATCGGTTTCGATGACCGCCTGGAGGCGCGCGCCCAGGTCCCCCCGCTTACCACGGTGCATTACCCTATGTACAGCCTGGGTTACCAGTCGGTGGCCCTGCTGCTGCGCGCCATCCACGGGGAGCCGGTCGCCGATGAACTGGTCCGCATCCCTACCAGCTTGGTGGTGCGGGAGACTTGTGGGTGCGGGCCCGGCTCCCAGCTTAACCACCAGGGCGGGGTCTGGGCTCAGGAGGCATCCGGTGCGATGACCCGGGAAGCCAGCCTCTCCACCTTGAACCGTGAAATCACCACGGCTGTGGTCCGGGAATCCTTGTGGATGAGCGAGGGAGAGATTGCCTACCTGGGAACCCGCTTGGTGGAAGCCTTCATCCGCAGCCTGGAAGGCGGCGATTCACAGGTTTTCTTGCAGGTGATCAAGCAGATCCTGGAGCGGGTCTCGGCGCGCGGGGACGACCTGTTTATCTGGCAGGCTGCAATTACCATCTTGCGACAGAAGCTACCCACCATCGAAGACGTTTTCTCCCCCCAGATGACCCTCCAGCAGCAGGAAGACCTGCTCCACCAGGGACGGGCAGCCATCAGCGAGGTGGCCCTGGGCCAGTTCACCCGCGCTTTGCTCCGGCAGACCCATGAAGCCGATCGGGTGGGCCTGATGACCAGTAAATTCTTTGCTGCCCATGAGGAGGGCGAGATCTACGCCCAGCTTGCTATGGACCTTCCCGCGATCGGCATCCAACACGCCATGGTGGGCTACTACCAGCCCGAGAGTGAGGATCCGGTGGCCTGGAGCCTGCTGCAAACCCGGCCTACGCTGCAAGGGGAACACCCCGCTCTGAGCGTTGGCACTCGTTTCCTCAGCCTGCAGTTCCCCCCCGAGGGGCTCTACCCCCCCGAGGTGCCGTACCAGTTGGCCTTGCTGCCCCTGAAAATCGAAGACAGCTTAATGGGATTCGTGGCATTCGAGGCCGGCAACCTCAACCCCTGCGCCGAGATCGTGCGCCATCTGGGGGCTGCCCTGCGCTCCGTGCGCCTGTACCGGGAGGCGGTGGATGCCCGAAAACAGGCCGAGGAGGGGGAGCGCCTGGCCGAGGAGGCCAACCGTCTCAAGAGCCGCTTCCTCTCGATGGTCAGCCACGAACTGCGCACCCCGCTCAACCTGATCACCGGCCTGAGCAATATCCTGCTGGAGGAATACAGGCATGCCGGATCCATCCGCCCGGGGGACCCTAACCATAGTTTCGAAGAGGACCTGAACCGCATCTATATCAGCGCCCAACACCTGGACGGTTTGATCCGGGATGTTTTGGACCTGGCCAGCAGCCATGTCGGGCAGTTGAAGCTGGTGTGCGAACCCCTGGACATGACCGAAGTCTTGTCGGCGGTCTCGGTGATCGGGAGGCAGCTTGCCCATGATAAAGGCCTGGCCTGGCAGGTCGAGATCCAGGGTAACCTGCCCCGCGTGTGGGGGGACCGCACCCGGCTGCGGCAGGTGGCTTTGAACCTGGTCAATAACGCCGTCAAATTTACCTCCCAGGGAGGCATCAGCCTTACCGCCCTGGCGGAAGACTCCCGGGTTGTGGTGCAGGTGCAGGACACCGGCTTGGGGATCCCCTTGCACGAACAGGAGGTGATCTTCGACGAGTTCCGCAGGTCCGAACGGGCTACCAGCCGGGGTTACGGTGGCCTTGGGTTGGGGTTGGCTATTTGCCGCAAGCTGGTCGAAATGCACGGCGGCGAGATTGGGGTTAGTTCTTCTGGGGATGAAGGCCAGGGGTCGATGTTTTCCTTCTCTCTCCCGGTCTACGAACACCAGGTGGATTTGACGGATAAAGGCGTTCCAGTGTTCGAGGGCCATCGCGTGTCGCTGCTGGTTGACGACCAGGGTGGCAGCCAGGGCCTGCTGGAGAAATTGATTGAGCAGGGGTACCAGGCCGAAGCCAGCCTGATCCGGGAAGAGAGTGACTGGCTGGCAGATTTGCTGCTGGCTTCACCCGATATCGTCCTGTTGGACCTGGGCCTGACCTCCAGCCGGGGATGGGAGATCTTGAAGGTCTTGAAGGAGAACCCCGCCACCCAAGATATCCCGGTGATGTTTTACCGGGTGGAGCAGGACACCCAGGTGGCTTCCTTGCTGGATCTCGATTACCTGACCAAGCCAGTTGCCAGCCACGCCCTGGGCGAACTGCTGGCCTCCAAGGGGTTCCTCACCCCCGACCGGGTCAGGGATGACAGCCGGCCCATCCTGGTGGTGGATGACGACCCGGGTATGCTCGAGATGCACGCCCGCATCGTCTCGGACCAGTTGCCAGACCATCGCGTGCTCCTGGCCAGAGATGGGTACCAGGCTTTACGCTTGATCTACCAGGAACGCCCGGCCCTGGTGCTGCTGGATTTAAGGATGCCCGAAATGGATGGCTTTGAAGTGCTGGAAGAGATGCGGGGGACCGAGTTATCCCGCACCATTCCGGTGGTGGTGATCACCGGGCAGGTGTTGGACCAGGAGGATATGGACCGTTTGAACACCGGGGTTGCCAGCGTGTTGAAGAAAGGCATGTTCCGGGTGGAAGAAATTTTGGAACACCTGGAAAACGCCCTCGCTAACCGGCGTGCCCCCGGATCGGAGGCCCAGCGTATAGTGTTGAAAGCCATGGCCTTCATCCATACCCATTACGCCGAGTCAATCTCTCGCCGGGATATCTCGGACCATGTGGGGATGAGCGAACGCCACCTGACCCGTTGTTTCCACCAGGAGGTCGGGATCACCCCCATCACGTATCTCAACCGCTACCGTGTCAGGCAGGCCAAGACCTTGTTGGATGCGGGGGAACTGGGCATCACCGAGATCGCGCTGGAGGTGGGTTTCTCCAGCCACAGCT
>JBFFEL010000060.1:0-22225 GCA_041558875.1 Anaerolineales bacterium | reverse complement strand
CGACGGATTGCGCGGAGAGGGAATCTGGATGTGGGGGGTCGAAACAAAGAAACTTGAGGTATATGGGCTGCAGTGCGATACCTGTGGGCGTAAAGTATGCTGGTTCACCAGGATTGGTTCGAGTCCTGTTTCTAATGTGCGCAAGGTCAGGTTGATAAAGTTTTAATGAGAGAATAGAATTACACTATCAGACATAGAAATGGATAGATTTAATGGATGAGGTTATGAAACTCTAGTAATACAATCCTGAAACCGCTCTCACCAGCCGCATTGGTCGCCCTTCAAGTAAAGAATCAGCATATATCGTTAACTTCAACAGAGAGGAATAATGATCACAGAAGCCATCCGTAACGGTCCAACCTTCAGTTTTTTAGTTATCGGCATCATCATTATATTTGGTCCGCTGATAGCCGAACGCCTGCGCCTGCCCGGGCTACTCGGTCTGCTGATCGGCGGAGCTTTGATCGGGCCGAATATGCTGGGAATCCTGGACGATTTTCGGGCCATCGAGAATATCGGCCAGATCGGCATCCTGTACCTGATCTTCCTGGCCGGGTTGCAGATGGATATTGAGACCTTTCGCCGCTTTTGGAGGATCTCAGGTGGGTTTGGGATGATTACCTCGGTAATCCCATTTGTTCTGGGTACTTTCATAACCCTGCAGCTAGGTTATGAAACCAAAGCTGCCATCCTGATCGGCTCCTTTTGGGCTTCTTTCACGCTAATTGCGTATCCGGTGCTGAAGCAGTTTGACCTGACCAAAAACCGGGCCGGCGCGGCCACGCTTGGAGCCAGCGCCATCACCGACACTGTCTCACTGCTGGTGCTGGCCCTGGTAGCTGGTTCCGAAACGGGAGAACAAACGGGTACTCGACTAATTCTGTCTATCGCGCTGGGCATGACCATTCTGGGTGTCTGGTGCCTGGTGGTCCTACCCTGGATCACGCGCTGGTTCTTCTCCACCCTGGGGCGGGGGCGCATTCTGCGCTTCATGATCATCCTCGTAGGGCTGATGTCGGCAGCGGTGGTAGCCGAAATCGTGGGCATTGAGCCGCTGCTGGGTGCCTTCTTTGCGGGATTCGGCCTCAACCGCCTGGTGCCGAACGAGAGCGCCTTGATGGAGCACGTTGACTTCTTCGGCAATGCGTTGTTCATCCCGGTTTTCCTGGTTTCTGTCGGGCTGCTCTTCGACCCGGCGGTGATGTTTACAGCTGCAACGATTCAGCTGGCACTGTGGCTCAGCCTAGCCCTGGTGGTTGGCAAACTGGTCGCGGCCTGGCTTACCGGTAGGATCTTCCGTCTGAGTCGATCTGAAGCTGGAATGCTGTTCACTGTTTCGGTCGCGCAGGCTGCGGCAACCCTGGCTGCCACCATTGTCGGCCTTGAGCTGGGCCTGTATGGCGACGAGGTGGTCAACGCCGTGATGGTGGTCATTGCCGTGAGTCTATTTATCACCTCCCTGGGTACCCCTAAATATGCCGCTCGCATCGAACAACCCAGCGGTGAAGCGCGACGCTTGGGAGAGGTGGTTTTGGTGCCTGCTGGTGATGTTTCCGAGCGGCTGGCACCGCGCTTGCGATTCGCGGGACAGATTGCCGAAGCCAACGGGGGCATGCTTATCCCGGTGGTGGTCACCCTTCCCCAGGAAGATATGTCTGAAGCCAGAGGTAAACTAACCGCAATAGATGATATTTTGCACTCTCTGGGATTGGAAGGGGACAGCCGGGTGCGGGTTGATCACAACCTGGCGGAGGGGATCAGCCAGGCGGCGATCGAAAATAATGCTTCACTTGTATTGCTGCAGTGGCCCGGACCTCGTCCGGTTTCGCAGATTCTGGTGGAGAGCCTGGCAGACGAGATATCACGAAGGGGGGATTGCCCGGTGGCAGTAGTTGCGACCTCCGACTCGCCTGCTGAGCGAGTCGTATTGGCTATATCTGAGCGTGATTTACAGCCCTCCAGGCTCGATGATCTGCTCATAGCGGTCAGCATTGCTACAGCAATCGCTCCAGGTAAGCCGCTTATCGTCGGTCCGGCAACTCCAGAGCAGCTGGTTGATGCAGGGATTGTGCTCCCTGAGCGGGCGAAGTATATATCCGGGGAAATGGACAAGGCAGAATGGGCGGAGCAGACATCCAGCAAGGGGGACTTGGTGGTCCTGGTTTCACGGGGCCGGTCTTTTGGCAGAAACTCCGTTGAGATCCAAGAACTTGGCCGCTCCGTAGTGGCTGTTGCAGCCAGCAAGGCACCCCGTTGGGAAACCGGTCACGTCGCGCCGAGGCTCTCGGTGATTGATGCATGATACTTCTTTGGATATATAAAAAATAACCGTAGCTGAGAATTTGACAATGGGAGTGATTGATGGCTGAAGATAATACTTTGACTATTCAAAAAAGAATCCGCTCACCGCGTTCAGCCGCGCTGGCTGGAATCCTTTTTTCGGGACTTTTAGTCGCCAGCATGCTGCTGATCAGTGGAGTTGCCCAGGCTTCCCCGGGCGAAATCAATCTAGAATGGCTGGAGAGAAGAGCTAATTCCGTCTCACTGGCGCTGACCTTGGTGCCTTTCGCCGGGATCGCCTTCTTCTGGTTTACTGGCGTGATCCGTGACCATATTGGCGAGCGAGAAGACCGTTTCTTCGCCACTGTGTTTTTGGGCAGCGGCATCGCTTTCGTCGTCCTGTTGTTCATTTGGGCTGCCATCATCGGGGCAATATTTGGAACCTATGCCTTGGCTGCTGAGCTGTTGGCCGACAATGATGTTTTTGTCTTTGCTTTTATATTTATGAACGAGATCCTAGGCAACTATATCCTGCGCATCGCCGGGGTGTATATGTTTTCGATCGGCACGATCTGGACCCGGGCGATCGTGATGCCGCGCTGGCTGACCCTGATCACCTATCTAGTTGCGCTGGTTTTCTTGTTTTTCGCTGGCTCGATCCGCGAAGCGCGCTTCATCTTCCCCGGCTGGGTATTTCTGACCAGTGTTTATATCCTGATCACCAACCATCGTCTAGAACAGGAGAAAATATCCACCGCAGTAAATTGACTCCCAGCCGCTTCCTCAAATATTTCTTAAACAATTTCATAGATTGCAGAAAGATTAACAGCACGAACGTGACTTGAGGTTTCGAGAAGTAATTATTATCATTCAAACTAGATAATCTTTTCATGACTCAATACTCCCGATCATGATTTTTCTCCGAAAATCCATAGGAAGGCGGTTCGAGTCCTGTTCCGACCAATAAATGAATCCAAACTGCTTGACAGGCCGTCGAGCAGTTTTTGTTTATGGTGCAGTTTAAATTCCAAATCAGTAAAATATTTCGGGGGCATTGTGCATTATAATTTCTCTGAGAATTCTTTTGAAAATCGAAGAAAATTAATAAAGTCAAGCTGCAGGTATATCAAATCGCTGCCAAGCACAGGATTACATTGGTTAATGTGTTTGCTTCCGTTGTGCGAGGAGAGAGGAATGGCATCAGCGATTTTGATTTTTTAATCGAGATTATGTTAAATCAGTTAAATAAAGGTGGTCGCTTTATGATGGAAAAGAATAAGCCGCAAGAAATTATGGACGCAGCCAGAAAACATTATGAAGATATTATTTGTCCCAACGTGGATGATTGGGAAACTACGACCGAATACCCTTTAGAGGCAGCTGCGGAAGCGGCCAAGCACGGCTTACTCGGTTTATATAGTCCCAGAGAATATGGTGGGCAGGCGTTATCTTTTGAAGAAGGCATTCCTGTTTTTGAAGAACTTGGCAAGGGGGAGGGACTTTATGCATTTTCATTTTCCATGCACAATATTGTTACATTCGCAATTTGTAGTTTCGGCCAGAAGGAATTGCGCGATGAATGGGCTCCGAAGTTAATTTCCGGCGAGTCCCTGGGCGGGTTTGTGTTGACGGAGGCACAGTCTGGCTCGGATGCAGCAAAGGTGCGCACCCAGGCAGTGATAAATCAGGATGGTTCCTACACAATTAATGGAAGTAAAGCCTGGGTTTCACTTGCGGATGTTGCTGGTATCTACCTGGTTGTTGTAAAGACCAGCACCAAACCAGGAAAAGATGATATCGCCATGGTCGCCGTGCCGAAAGATACCAAAGGGATCAGCTTTGGGGTTCCATATGACAAATTGGTTTCCCCTTTCCTGCCTATCGCTGATATGTTTTTTGATTCAGTCACAGTTCCAGGCAACAATGTTATTTTCCCACCGGGCAAAGGTATGAGTGGATCGTTAATGGCGATTGATATCGCGCGTACCTCAATTAGTGCTGGTTGTTGTGGTTTGATTTCCTCCTCGCTTGACCTGGCCTTGACTTATGCCAGGGATCGCCAAATGTTTGGGAGAACTGAATTAGAGTTTCAAGGTATCCAGTGGATGTTTGCGGATGTAGCCACTGATCTTGAAGCCAGCCGTTTATTGTACAAACATGCTTCAAAATTGTTAGGGACGCCGGAAGGAACGGTGGCAGCAGCGCACGCGAAAAGATTTGCACCTGATGCGGCGCAAAGGGCAGCAGCAACTTGTATGCAGGTTCTTGGTGGCACCGGACTGTTGGCACCTTCTGCAATAGAGAGGAATTATCGCATCGCCCCTGTAATGAAGATGGTTGATGGAACAACGGAGATACAGCGGGTTGTTATCGCCCGATCCCTGCAACAGTATGCAAAAACGCTACCTCCAATACCTGAGCAAGAATGCCAGTAAATGAAAGGGGCGCAACAAAGGACCAGATCAATTTCCTACGAATAAGCAGCGCTCATTAGTAGAATTTTGTCTGAGCAGACGTTTGGAGCAGGTTTTCTTTTGGCGCTCGAAATAATCTCTTGCTGCAGATCGCCGATTATTTTTTCTTTTTTGTGGGCTTGGGTTTTAAAGTCTTGATGTACTCGAAACTGAGATCGAGATACGGCTTTAATTCTTCAGTATTCATCAGCAAGTCATCCGGGACGGTGACGTATTCTTTCATGATCGCGCCGTACGACTCGTAGAGGGTGGTGTTGTATTTTTCCAGGAAGGCTTCCCGCTCCTCCTTGGGGAGGCGTAAGCCCATCGAACCGGTCTTCGAGAGATGCGAAAACATGTGCCCATTATGGGAGGTGTAAGGGTTGGTCTTACCTTTGCGTTCGATGTCCGGATGGGTAGCGATCAGCTGATCGTATAAATCTATTTTGTCCTGAGGAGGGTAATTAGAAGCTTTGCTCATAGTTCTCCTTATTAATTCATCATACACAGCGGGTTGACGATGCTATCTGCGCAAGTTGTCGAGGAGAAGGCTTCGCAAAGAAATCTCGCAACGACAATTGACAGGTAAAATTCTTCACAATCTCATCAATGCGACCAAGCTTTCCGGCAGCAAGTCATATTGTTTATGATTTGTGGTCTATTTCGGTCTCGACAACCAGCTTGCGATTGAACACCTTGTGGAAATTCGCGCGGTGATTTTGCACGCCCCACAGCTCGAGCTGGGGATCATGATTAGCTTGGATGCTCAGGATGACGGTGTCCCCATCCCCATTACGAAAGTGGGCATGGCTGATTGCCCCGGTATGGCTGCGATCCATGCTTTCAGCAAGACGTAGGAGAATGGCGAAGATACGCACGGTGTTTTGAGATCGCTTGTCCAGGGCAGCAAATTCGGGATGTTTCTTCTTCTTCGGCATGGCCTTGCGGTGGTAGCGACCTGCATTGGCCATGATAGTTATTTCTTTCTGGTCAAAGCCCAACAAATCTGCATTGCGGATGAGGTAGTAGCTGTGCAGCTGGTGGTTGCTGTAGGAAAGGAATGAGCCTACGTCGTGGATCAAGGCTGAGTATTCCAGCAACTCGCGTTCATGGCTTCCCAAATTGTGCAATTTAATTTCCCGACCACTGTCGAATAATTCCAGAGAAAGGCGAGCCACATTGCGAGCATGGTCTTCATCGATGCCGCAAGCCCGGCCGAGCTGTAAAACGCTGCGCCTGCGGACCGAGGTTTCCTCCAGCAGGCCGGATTGATCATGGCGGGCAAGATAGTCGACCAGCAGCCCATCTCGCAGCCCGCGATCACTCACATGCAGGGTGGAGATCTCCAAACCCTCCATCAAGGTGTCCAGGATGGCGGCACCGCCGACGATGATATCTGCCCGGCCGGGAGTGATCCCGGGAACGTCACGGCGTTCATCCAGGGGCAGGCTGCATAACAAGCCTGCCACCTGACTGATTTGATCATGAGTAAAGGTATCATCCCTCTGCCGTTTGCGGTTGAAGAAATGCTGGGCGGCGATATCGGCCAGGTTTTCGATTGTTCCAGAGCTACCATAGGCGCCGCTAAAGGGCAACTGGCTGACACGCTGGAAGGTACGCACCGTGGCATTGCGCACATACTGCTGGATGAGAGCATATCGGTCAGGAGAGACCGGATCGGTTTCGTCTGGCAGGAAAAAGAGCGAGCTCAGACGGATGGCGCCCAGTTTTAACGAATCCAGATGGGCATATTGGGCTTGGTCTCCGACGATCACCTCTGTGCTGCCGCCGCCGATATCAATGAATATGCCTTGTTCTTCTCCCATGTGCACACCACTGGAAACTCCCAGATAAATCAAACGGGCTTCTTCAAGACCAGAGACGACACGCACATCCAGCTGTGCCTCTCGTTTCAGTAGGCGCAGGAATTCATCCTGGTTGGCGGCTTCGCGGGTGGCGGAGGTAGCCACGGCAACTATCTCTTCCGCCTGGTAGGAGCGGGCCATATTGGCAAACTTTTGGGCGACCAGTGTGGCGCGCTGCATCGCTTCGGTTTGCAAGAACTGGTCGACAAATTCGCCTTCTCCCAGGCGAACGACTTCCTTTTGATCCGATAGAATGGTGTACGACTGGTTGGGGTTGATCCGTACCAGCAATAAACGCAGCGAATTCGTGCCGATATCGATAAAGGCGATGATCTTATTTTCGTTGAATTCCATGCGGGAAGTGTCCGTTAGGTTATCTCCAGCGACATTCTTTAATGTGCATCATTTAAAAGAAGTACTTAAATATTATACAACTGCAAATGAGGTCAATAATGGGATCAGCGATCGAGAGATTCGATTGACACATTCAGTAATTGATCTGTGTGACTCCCTTTCAAGATGTCACTGAGGAGCCTGGATCAATGTTGCCAGCTACATAGCTGACACTCAGATTAATTAATTCCTTGATTGAGTCATCATTCCCAAGGACCGAATCAGACACGGCGACATATTCTTTTTTGACAGGTCCTGTTGGAAAGAAACGAAATTCCGCAGCCTTTCCTTCAGAGAGCAGGTTCAGCCTGGTTTCTTTAGGGAGCTTTAACGCAAACCCCGCTGGGCTGAACGAGGCACAGATCTTACCATTGGCGTAGAGCGCGGCGCCGCTGAAGAAATGCCTGGCCTCCAGGGTGACATTAATATCTGAGAATGATCCAAGCTGCTTAATGATCTGCTGGAGTTGGGTAAGATATGGTTCCGCCATGTTTTTTTTCGGTTGTGAATGAAAATTGCTGGTTGATAGTAAGGGAATCGCAGATAAATTCAATTAGCTAGTGCTAGATTTCAGATCATAGCACATGTGACTAGCCCATCAAGAAAGAGAAAAACTGTATTTCCAGCCCCAACATGCTGGAAATACAGTGAAATTGTTCAGCGATATCGGTATGGAATGAATCTGAATTTATAGCGCCAATGCCATGTAAAGGCTATATGCTGCGAAGGCTGTTAAGCCAAGCAGCACCATGGGGGCTAACGTATTTGGATATTCGCCACGGCGTAAGTGGGTAACTACTGCGCCGACCATCAATATGGCTAACCCTACAGCGGCCAGGGGTATCAACCAGGGCAGGATGCCGGTCAATGTGAGAACTCCGATTGGTAATATAATATAGTTCTAAACTATTAGTATAAAAAATTTTAGCTGAAACTGCGATCGAATTTGCGCAAAATGGATTGGAATTGGCTTAATTCTTCTGGCGAAAGCACTGACAAAATCTCTTTTGCGCGCTGATCGTGGACAGGCATAATGCTGGCAACCAACTGTTCTCCTTTCTCAGTCAAGTACAGGTGATTGGTGCGACCGTCCTTTTGCCGCCTGACAAGCCCATCATTCTCCAGGCGAGCGATGTGTTGGGCGATATTGCCTTTTGTCACGTTCATCCGGTTGGCGCATGTCTGCTGATTGACGCCTTTTTCGAAGGCAACTTCGATCAGCAGTTCAAATTGTGATCGGCTCAAATCCAGCTCCTGCATGGCCTCATCCATCAGATAACTGATCTTGCGCAGCACACGCACAAAGCGATACCAGGTAAGCAGTACCGGGTCACGGGAACGTTCTTGAATGGGGGATGAATTTCTGTCAGCCACGAAAATAGTTTAGCACTAAACTATTAACTTGTCAAGAGTGCAGTTATTAGAAATCTATTTGATTTATTTAACAACTCTTTACAAATTGTTAGTTTAGCGCTATACCTTTAGAGATGGGAGAAATTACTATGATCAAAAATAACGATCGCCCTTTTGAACTGGGTCTCTATCATTTCGTGGACAACGGCACCGATCTGGTTACCGGCGGTGTGAAGGATCCGGTCAAGGTCATGCAGAACCTGGTCGAGAGCATTGAACTGGCTGATCAGGTAGGGCTGGACGTAATTGCCTTGGGTGAACATCACCGGGAAGAATTCTTATCATCAGCGCCGGTGGTCATTCTAGGCGCCGCGGCGGCCCGGACGAAGGACATCCGCCTGTCAACCGCGGTCACGGTGCTGAGTTCTGACGATCCGGTACGGGTCTTCCAAAGTTTCGCTACCCTGGACCTGATCTCGAACGGGCGGGCAGAGATCATGGCCGGGCGGGGTTCATTCATCGAATCGTTCCCGCTCTTTGGATATGATTTGAACGATTATAACGGGTTGTTCGATGAAAAGCTAAAATTGCTGGCGCAACTACGCAATTCGGAGAAGATCACCTGGTCGGGAAAATTCCGACCCCCATTAAATGATCTTGGTGTCTATCCCCGCCCGGTGCAAGAGGAAATCCCCATCTGGGTGGCTGTAGGAGGGACACCAGAATCAGTCGTTCGAGCGGCTTCTATGGGATTCCCGCTTGCGTTGGCGATCATCGGCGGCATGCCGGAGCGGTTTGTACCGCTGTTTGAACTTTACCGCAAAACATCTGCAGAATATGGTTTCGATCCAGATCAGATTCCGCTCAGCCTTAATTCGCACGGCTTTATCGCAGATGATTCCCAGGAGGCGGTTGATGCCTACTACCCGGGGGCAATTGTGATGAGGAATAAGATTGGGCGTGAACGTGGTTGGCCACCGACCACCCAGGAGCAACTTGAGCAGCAGCGCGTCTTGCGTGGTTCCGATTTCGTCGGCACGCCAGATGAGATCATCGAGAAGATATTATTCCAGCATGAGATATTCAAGCACCAGCGCTTCTTGATGTACATGGGCAACAGCGCCATTGAACACGAGAAGATCATGCACGCCATCGAGCTTTTCGGCACGAAAGTCGCCCCGGTGGTGCGGGAGGAGATTGCAAAGCGGAATGCCTCAACAGAAGCGTGAGAATATAGCAAGTGAGAAGGGATTCTGATAAGCGTCGTAGGAGACTCATCGCCTGCGGCTCAGAGTGAAACTGAATTTAATTTGTTTTGTAAATATAGGGGTTTTTCCGGTTTAATTGTGCAGTTTCAGGTACTGTGACAAGTACGCCGTATTAAGCAGAAATTGAAATTTTTGGTGGATTTCCGAATCCGGGATGAAATCCTGAAGATTATTCGTAAGCCAGGACTTCGTTGATCGTGAGGCGGGCGGCGTTGCGGGCGGGCATCACGCTGGCGATGACTGAGAGAGCAATCACAATCCCGAACCACAGGACGATTCCATATGGGGTAAAAATTAGCGCGAAAGATGAATCTGCCATTGCCCGGCCGATTATATCGAGCAACGCTTGACTGATGGGGTATGACAGGCCAATTGCAAAAAACCAGGTGATCAGTCCGATCACCACTCCTTCGATGATCACGGACTGCATGACAATAAAATCGGTTGCGCCGATGGTGCGCATTACCCCGATTTCCCGGGTCCTCTCCAAAACATTAATGCTCATGGTACCCATCAGACCGATGCTGCCCACAAAGGCGGTCAGCAGCGCCATTATCAATAGGAAGATCACCATGATGTTGACACCCGTACCGGCATTCTCACGCAGGGCATTACCATCTAGGATGCTTTGCACGTCGTATCCGTTATCTTCCAGATGGTGATTTATGCGTTGAATTATGGTTTGCAAAGTAGCGCCATCAGAATAGTCAACTATCACGCGGAAGGAGGCAGCCTGGTTTTGTGAATTCACCATTCCCGATACGTAATCAAGATTGGCGTAAGCTATCGGATCGCCAAGCATCCTCACAAAGCGGTAAATCCCAACTACTTCCCATACTTCTTCCCGATCTCCTAAGAATTCAACGTTTAAAGTATCACCAGGTTGCAGGCCAGGATAATGATTGTAGATAGTATCTGATAAGACCATGGCCTTTTTTTCGCCGGGCAGCAGCCAGCGTCCGGCAATAAGGTCTGGATCAAGCAGCTGTGTATCAGCTGGTGGAGCGATGACGATGAAGCTCGTCACCGCATCCCCCTTTGCATCCAAAATCTCTCCACGAGCCCCTCCCCATCCTTCCACCCCAGCGATTCCTGGGACAACCAGCAGATCGCGCTCAACCTTGCTGACATTATAAGTTTGGTTGAAATTGACGGTTATATCTCCCAGGAAATGCTGCATCAATTGATCCAAAACATTGTCCATCGAGGTACGCACGTTGAAAACGGCAATAAATACCGCGCCACCAATGGTAAGGGTGAATATGGTCAGAATCAAGCGACTCTTCTTGCGGAAAGTATTCCTGAAAGATAGAAGGACTGGGCGAGAAATCCAATCCAACAAACGACCGCCGCGGTTGATAAGGCCCCGGCTGGCAGATTGGATGCTGGGCCGGTAGTTGCTGATCGCCCGGAGAACACTCGTCTTTGCACCCCGGTTAACAGGGAAGTAACCCGCTCCCAGTGGGATTAAAAATGCAATCACTACCTGCACAACAATCGCGATCGGGATGATGCGAAACCCTTCCAGACCCGCGCCCATCAAGTCTGAGACATAACGAGCTAATTGATTGCCGGCTATTGTCCCCAGTGGCACAGCCAGGATCAAGGCGATCAAGCCATAGATAACGATCAGGCTTAAATACAAGCCCAAAATTTGGACACTGCGCCCGCCAACCAGCTTCATCACGCCGATCTGGCGTAGTTGTTGGGCCATAAGGGCATTAAGCGTATTGATGATCAGTGAGGCACTCAGGAGGGTGATCAATATGCCAAGTGTGCCTAATATGCCCATCAGGGCTAACAGCATATCTGCCATGGGATGTACGTCGGAGAGGTTTTTTTCGATCTGGTAAACTATCTGTCGTTGGCTCTCGATCTTATCTTCAACCTCAGCTGCGACGGTGGAGATGAATTCAGCATCACTGCCATCCCCCTCGACAGTGATGAAGAGACGATTGAAGTAACTTCCTAAGCCCAAAGCTCTCAGCGTTTCTTGAGCAGCAAAGGCGTTGACGGTTATGTTGTTGTCATATTTGGCGGTCGTCTGGTCGTAGACCAGTCCTGCCACAGTCAGGTAATGGCTCGAACCATCTGGGAGTTCGATCTCTATCTCATCCCCCACAACAAAACCCGTATCGTTTAATACATCCTTGCTGACTGTAATTTCGTTTTTACCCGGATACAGGGTTCCATCAATTACGGTTAGCTGGTTGATATCCAGATTATCGAAGTCTTTTATGCCAACTAAGGCAAGACCCTGCCAATTCTCAGCGCCTCTCCTGGCACGGATGGGGACAATCTGACGGCCCTCAATTTCCTCCACGCCGGGCACTTTTTCGATCACGCGGATTAAGTCTTCGTAAAAGGGAGCAGTCCAAACTTCAACATTGACTGGATTAGCGGCGGCATAGTTAGAGTTGATATCTTCCCTGAGGATTACAAAGGTGGTGATGATCATGCCGACAGCGAACACACCAACCGCGATCGAAGCAACGACCAGGATGCTGCGCGTCTTGTCATCCCAAAGGTCAGAAAACACCTTGCTCCAGCGTGGTCTTAGAAGATTGGGTTTTGTTTCGCTAGTCACCGAACAAGTATCCTTCTAAGGTCGTCTTCGTTGTAAGATACCCTAGGCCATCAGCAGACTGATGGATGCCAATTGATTAATTTTAGCACCTTGCTCATTTGTGCAGGAGGATTTATCTGGTTTCACGTCAGGTAGTCCCTGACCATTTGAGAAGTGACCAGCCCCTTATAAAAACTGGCTTGAAACTAATCAAGCCAGACAATTTTTTTGGGACATCAGCTGCAGCGTTTTAACTATTTACTCATAAGCCAATACTTCATTGATCGTCAGGCGGGCTGCATTGCGGGCAGGCATCACGCTGGCAATGATGGATAGTGCGATCACCATCGCTAACCACAGGACAATCCCGAGTGGGGTAAGTATCAAGGCGAAAGTTGATCCTGCCATGGCCTGGCCTATGATTTGAAGTAACGCGAAACTGATTGGGTATGACAGTCCGATAGCGATAACCCAGGTGATCATTCCGATGACCAAGCCTTCAATGACCACGGATTGCATAACGACCATATCTGCCGCACCGATTGTGCGCATCACACCGATCTCACGCGTCCTCTCGAGCACATTGATGCTCATCGTGCCCATCAGGCCGATGCTGCCTACAAAGGCGGTCAGCAGAGCCATAATCAACAAGAAGATGATTAAGGTATTGACGCCGGTTGTGGCACCTTCCCGCATGAGATCTCCGGCTTCTAAACTTTGCACCGAATATCCTTTATTATCTAATTGGGTTTCAATGCGTTGGATTAAAGCTTGTAAGGAATCACCTTCAGTGGGGATTGTGGTAATGCGAAATGAGGTTGCCTGGTTGGGCATGTTTACTTTGTCAGTTATATATTCAAAGTTGGCATAGGCCATTGGCTCTCCGAGCATACTCACAAAGCGGTAGATCCCCACTACCTGCCACTCTTCTTCCCGGTTTCCAGGAATCTCAACGATCAAAGTATCACCAGGTACCAGGTCTGGATAATAGTCATAGATGGTATCGGAAACCACCATGGCCTTTTTCTCGCCGGGTTCGAGCCAGCGACCAGCCACGATATCAGGATCGAGCAGCTGCGTGTCCTGGGGAGGAGCGATGATGGTGAGACTGCTCACCACATCATCATTTTCATCCAGGATATCGCCACCGGCGCCACCCCAACCTTCCACGCCAACGACGCCAGGTACGGCGAGCAGATCACGTTCAACTTTATTGGTGTTATAGGGGCGATTGAAGTTAATGGTGACATCGCCTAAGAAATGCTGCATCAACTCGTCCATGAAGTTATCCATGGAAGCCTGCACATTAAATACCCCGATGAAGACCGCGCCTGCGATGGTGAGGGTGAAGATGGTAAGAATCAGGCGGCCTTTCTTGCGGAAAGTGTTGCGGAAAGAAAGCAAAATCGGGCGTGAAATCCAGCGTATCCAGCGGCCGCTGCGATTGAGCAAATTCTGTCCCGTCGATTGGCTGCCAGGCCGATAGTTGCTGATCGCCCGGCGGACATTGGTCCTGGCACCGCGGTTAACGGGGAAAAAGCCTGCGCCCAGCGGGATCAGGAAGGCAAGCAAGACCTGCACCGTAATGGCAATGGGAACAATGCTGAAACCTTGCAACTCTGCGCCCATTAGATTGGTGACAAAACTGGCCAGTACATTGCCGGCGAGCGTGCCCAAGGGTACAGCGAGGAGCAGTGCAATCACGCCGTAGACAATGATCAGGCTTAAATACATACCGAGGATCTGGAAGCTGCTGGCGCCAATCAATTTCATCACACCGATCTGGCGCAGCTGTTGAGTCATCATGGCGTTGAGCGTGTTGATGATCAACGAGACGCTCAATACCGTGATCAAGATGCCAAGTGCACCGAGTACCCCCATCATGGCCAGAACAGTGTCCGTCATTGGGTGTTCATTGGATTTGTTTTCTTCTGTGCGGAAAACTGCCCGGTTGTGGCCTTCGATTTTTTCTTCGACATCGCTGGCAACAGAAGAAATGAAGGCTTCATTGCTGCCCTCACCCTCGACAGTGATCAAGAGACGGTTGTAATTACTTCCGAGCCCAAGGGAACGCACTGTATCCAGGGTGACAAAGGCGTTGCTGGTAGCATTGGTGTCAGGCCTGGCAGAGGTCTGATCGCTAACCAGGCCAACAACGGTTATCTGGTGGGTTGAACCATCCAGGAGTTCGATTTCGATCACGTCTCCTACCTGGTAGCCGGTGCTGTTTATCATGTCCTGGCTGAGGATGACTTCACCTTTTCCTGGGTATTGGGTGCCTTCAATGAGGCCATGCTGGCTGATGGACATTTTCTCAAAATCAGAAATTCCAACCAGCTTCAGCCCCAGCCAGTTCTCAGCCCCCCTTCTGGCCCGGATGGAAACGATATGCCGGCCTTCAACTTCATCGACACCGGGTATTTTTTCGATCACGCGCACAAAATCGCCATGAAATGGGTCGGTCCAGATTTCTATATTCGCCGGGTTGGCGGAAGCAAAACTGGTGTTGATATCTTCTCTGAGGATCATTAGTGCCGTGATGATCATGCCAACTGCGAATACTCCAACTGCAATCGATGCAACGACTAGAATTGTACGCGTTTTGTCATCCCATAGGTCGGAGAAAACTTTGCTCCAGCGTGGTTTGAGTACGTTTGTTTTAACCTCGTTATTTACCATTATTTTTCCTGCTACCGATATTTTCTGCTAAGCGGGTTGTGGCTGTCTCTTGGATGGCATTGCGAGTTGATGGCGAACCGGCGATCAAATCAATAAATACATCTTTTGGAAGGAGGGCAACTTCGGCACCGCGCCGGGCAGCCCGCACACTGGCAATCGATTGACCACCCTGGGTGAGCTCCACCTCCCCGAAGAACTGACCAGGACCTAAACAGGCCAGCCGCATTTCGCTCGTCTTATCATAATCAGCCATGATATCCACTTCGCCCGATACAATCATATAAAAATTTTCAACTGGTTCACCCTGACGGAGGATGGTTTTCCTGGGTTCAAACTTCTGCCTTTTTGCCTGGTGTGTGGCAGCCAGCATGTCCGGGTGAGAGAGGTATGGCAGGGCGATAGCCACGGTTTGGTCGATGATCTCCCCGTCGGAGAGAATTATGGTTTGATCGGTTCTGCGGGTGATGGAAGGATCGTGGGTGACGATCAGGACCGTCTTGCCCTGGGAGGCCAACCGTTGAAATATATTGAGCACGTTCTCGGCAGATCGCGAATCTAAATTTCCAGTGGGTTCGTCAGCCAAGATGATGGCTGGATCGGTGGCCAAAGCCCGGGCGATGGCAGCACTCTGCTGCTGCCCGCTGGAGACAGCGGCGGGCAGTTTGTGGGCCTGTTCTTCCAGCCCGACCAGTTTTAGCAGCTCCATGCCACGATCTGAACGTTCATTGAAGGGATAGGTCTTGGTGTAATCCATGGGCAATATTGTGTTTTCCAGCAATGTCAGTGTCGGCAGCAGCTGGAAGAACTGGAAGACGACGCCCATGTTTTTACCGCGCCACAATGCCCTTTTGCTCTTGTCCATCTCGTAAATATGCTGATTACCTACGATGACTTCACCAGCGGTAGGGTGATCGATACCGGTGATCATGTTCAGCAAGGTGGATTTCCCAGAGCCGGATTTGCCCACGATGGAGATAAACTGGCCGTAATCCAGCTGCATGTTTACGGATTTTAAGGCCACAAATTCCCCCGCCGCGTTGACGTAAACCTTGTCAACATCGCGCAGCACGACGGCCGGATAATCATGATCCGTTTCAACTTTCTCAAACACCACTTCATCACAAGGTACAGCTGAATCAAGCAACTCCCCAGGATCATCACGAAGTCGTTCGAACTGTTCAGTTTCAATAAGGGACACTGATTGTGCCGATCCGTTTTGGGGAGGGCTGCCAACCACACCGTCCACGATGTGCAGCCGGCGGGAGAAGCGTGGAGCCAAGCTCTCATCATGGGTTACCATGATGATGGTTTTGCCCTGGTCAACCAGTTTCTCGAAGATCTGAAAGATGGTTTCCGCGGTGACGCTGTCCAGGTTGCCGGTAGGCTCATCGGCGATGATCAAGTCAGGGTCATTGACCAGAGCCCGGGCGATAGCCACGCGCTGTTTCTGACCACCAGAGATGTGAGCGGGGATTTTGTAGGCATGTTCAACGATATCGACTAAATCGAGCAGCTCGAGGGCCCTTTCTTTGCTGACGATCGGGCGATAGCTGCCCAAGAAGTCGGGGGGCAGCATGACATTTTCTACCAGGTTCAGGGTGGGCATCAGTTCAAAAGACTGGTAGATGATGCCCACATTTTCGCCCCGCCACTGGGCCAGTTGGTCTTCATTCAACTTGTGGATGAGGACCGCCGAGGCTGACGATCCGTTGTTTGCTCCATGAAAGAGCACCTGCCCTGAAGTCAAATCGCTGACTCCAGAGATCATATTAAGCAGAGTGGTTTTTCCTGCCCCAGATTTACCAGTAATGCCCAAGAATTCTCCTGGTTCGATGGCCAAGCTGACCTCATTCAGAGCGATGAAAGGGCCTTCGCCAGTGGTGTAGGCCTTGACCACATCCTCCATTTGGATAATTGGTTTTTTATTATTTCCAGTCATATTCACTTACTATCTTTCCAATTCGATATCAACAAAAGCAGTCATCCCCCAACGCAATGCGGCAGGGATATCATCTAATTCAATAATCACGGGGAAGTTTACCCCAGCGCCCTCATCTGCCTTGGGGGCGATGCTGATTACAGTCCCACCCAGCACCAGCTCGGGCAGCGCGTCGAAGGTGACGATTGCCGGATCGCCGGGGGTAATTTGGGCAACATCGATCTCGCTGAGATCCGTTGTCTGGACCTGCAGATGATCCAGATCACCAATGAGCAGAACCGGAGATCCGGGAGCTACCCATTCATTGGGATTGACGTTCACAGCCGAAATGACCCCATCGTATGGGGCGACCAGCTCCCGGTCAGCGATGGCTTCTCTGGCAGCTGCCAGCTGGGCTTCGGCGTTGGTGATACGGGCTTCAGCCAAGGCGACATCTTCGGGATCAGGCCCGGCACGAAATGTTTCAAAGTCACGGTAGCCGTTCTCGATCTGGGCTTCCAGCAAGGCAACTTCACCCGGCTGGGGACCATCCAAAACACGCTGCAGCTCCCTTTCTGCCTCGCTGAGCATGGCTTGCGCTGTAGCCAGTTCCGCTTCAGCAACCTGAACGTCGATTGGATCAGGAGGGGACAGGAGATCGTTGTACCTGGTTCTCGAGTCAATCAGGGCCAACTCCTCTTGAGTTCGTTTTACTTCGAGACCCTTCAGAGCCTTTCTAAGGCTAGAAAAGATGCCCCCCTTTATATCAGCGGGCAATTTGGAGCTGGTTGAAATTTTTTTGTACTGCCATTGAATATCCTCAATTTGTTCGATGGTGTCATTGAGGTTTTTCTCGGCCAGCAAGATATTGGCCTGGGTCTGATCGAGCGCATTTTGGGAAGCAGGCTTGATCAGGATTTCCAATTTCCGTTCGGCAGTATCAACGGCTTTTTCGGCCGCGGTGACGGCTCGCAATGCCTCAGCTTGCTGAAGCTCGGGATTATTCAAATCTTCCAGAGCACGCTCAGCAGTTTCGGCAGATTTTAGGGCCTGTGCGGCAAATAAATCTGTATCCTTGTAAAGCGAATCGAGAACAAATTGCGCATTGGCTAATTCCAACTCGGCAGCTGAGACTGCGGCTTTTTGCTGCTCAGAACCTTCTATCCTCACCAGGACCTGTCCAGCACTGATGGGGTCACCTTTTTCCACGAGCACATCTTCGACGACCCCGCCAGCAGTGACGCTCAATAAGGCTTCCTGCTCGGGAACCACCTCACCTGTGGCACTCACGATTGGGGGCAGGCTCACCGCAACCGGTTCGGGAGGAGCAGTTTCTTCTGCTGCCTGACCGCAAGCTGCAAGGATCAAAACCGTGATGAGGGCTATTAACGCGAATAGCTTCTTCTTAGACATCAATATCCACAAAGGCGGTCATACCCCAGCGCAAGGCAGGGGGAATCTCGCTCAGTTCGATGACTACCGGGAAGTTTACTCCCGAGCCTTCATCTGCCTTGGGGGCAATGCTGATCACGGTTCCTTCGAGCACCAGTTCCGGAAGAGCGTCGAAAGTGACGATGGCGGTATCATCGAGGGAGATTTGGGCTACGTCGATCTCGCTGAGATCGGTAGTCCTGACCTGCAGGTTGTTCAAATCGGCGATCAGCAAAACCGGGCTTCCGGGAGCGACCCATTCACTGGAATTAACGTGCACCGCAGAAATCACCCCATCGAAAGGAGCCTTTAACTCCAGATCGGCTAACAATTCCTCGGCAGCCGCCAGCTGGGCTTCTGCGTTGGTGATGCGAGATTCGGCTAGGGCGACATCATCAGGATCGGGTCCAGCACTGAAGGTCTCAAAATCTCGGTACCCTTTTTCGATCTGGGCTTCCAGCAAAGCAATTTCGCCCGGATCTGGACCGTCCAAAACACGCTCAAGATCGCGCTGTGCTTGGAGCAAGGCTGCCTGGGCAGTGATGAACTCGGCTTCTGCCACGTTGATGTCAACCTCGCTGCTGGTGCCCTCCATCGCATTGAGCCGGCGGACGGCATCATCATAAATCTTCTGGGCGGCGGCTTGCCTGGCCAGGAAGTGAGCGCGGGTGATATTATCTTCGGGCTTGTTGGCATGGGGCTCAAAATCCTCGTTGGCTTTGTCGAGGGCATCTCTAGTCAGCACAACCTGCGCCCTTTGGGCGTCGATATCCGCCTGGCTGGCGGTGGATACCGAATAACGGGCATTCCTTTCGGTGGTATCAACCGCTTTTTGCGCATCGGCAACTGCCTGAAGGGCCAAGGCCTCCTGCAGCTCGGGATTGTTCAAATCCTCCAGCGCCTTTTCAGCTGTTTCTGCAGATCGCAGCGCCTGGGCTGCCAGCAAATTTGTATCCTCGTAGAGTTTATCGAGGGCGTACTGGGCATTGGCTAACTCAAGCGCAGTCGCCGAGACAGCTGCTATTTGCTGTTCCGTGCCTTCCAGCTGCACGAGTACCTGCCCAGTGGTGACCTCATCTCCTTTTTCCACGAGCACATCTTCGACCACTCCGCCTGCAGAAACACTTAACAGAGCTTCCTGCTCGGGGACGACCACACCGGTCGCGCTGACAACCGGGCTGAAATCAACGGCAACCGGTTCAGGAGCTTCCGTCTCCTCCGCAGCAGGACTGCAAGCTGAGAGGATAAAAACCAGACCGATGACCAACAGCGTAATTCTTGATAACTCTTTCGTTTTCATGTCAAGTTCCTTCGCATTTATTTAAAACAGGTGTGCGCGGGGGCACCTGTCTGTTGAAAACATTTTTACTCAACCCTTGATTATAGTCCGGTTTTGTTAACCGAGTGTTAACTTCACGAGCAGGTTTTTATCCCTCTTATGTGGAAAATACTGACCGATGAGTCTTACTTTTCAACTTACTTTTAAAAATAAACTCGATCCAACTTGTCCGTTCCCAGCTGACGGGGAAAAGAACTCGAAATTGATTCTACTGCCTTACTCATTGACCGAACTTACGTTGATCTTTCAATTTGATATATGGCGCACAGTATGCCATAATTCATATAGCTTGTCAATACTTGAGAATTAGACTATGATTAATGTTATGGAACAGGTAGATCGGCGAGTGCGCCGGACAAGAAGATCTTTGGAAGAGGCGCTGGTCGCTTTGACACTGGAAAAAGAGTATGAAGAGATCACCATACAGGAGATCACTGAGCGGGCTGATGTCGGCTACCGCACATTTTTCAGGCATTATGCAGACAAGGATGAGCTGCTCAAAGATGTGTTGGATTCGACGATGATGGAGCTGCGGGAATTAATGTCCCCGCCTACTCCTGAGGTAATGGTTGATCCGGATTTTAAAGCCGCTGATTTTAAAGAAGGTGTGTTCCTTTTTCAGCATGTGAAGAATCACTGTGATTTGTATCGGGTGCTGCTGCGCAGCGAACGCACATTTATCGAATCAGTAATCGCGTTTGCTGTCCAGAGCATCGAGGGAAACTTGAGCCCATTGGTCAAATCAGATTTCTCGATCGAGATAGTTGCCAACCACATGGCATGGGCGACAATTGCATTGGTACGCTGGTGGTTGGATTCTGACATGCCTTATCCACCGGAAGTTATGGGGGAGTATACATTCCGTCTGGTTGTCAAGCCGGTGCGGGAAATGATATTGCAGATGCAACCAACAATACTGTTGGATAAATAAATTCAATTGACCTTGTGAATAAGGTGTCCCGAAAATAATTACATCATGGGACTGTCAATTGTTCCCTTGCAGCCATTTTCCTACCACCTGCCCCATGCCAGTGGAATTGGTGTTAAAGCCAAGGGATTTGTAAAACTCTATCGCCTTATTTAATGAAAAGATTAAACGTCCAAATGTGCTAACCGGTTGGTGCGCTGCTCAAATTCAAACGGCACCCCTCTGGCTTTCATGCCGGTAAAGAATCTCTGCGGATTAAGACTGTCTGGGGTGATCAATCCGTTCTCCACCTCGTTATTCACGCACATCCTGGCACCGACAACCGCGGGTAGGGCCACGTACACCATGGTTGTGCCGTATGCTTCGAACAGCTGGCGCTGGTGCGCGTGATTAAGACCATCGGTGAAGCGATAGCTGATGGTGAGGTTAACTTTTTCTCCCTGGTGTTCGCCGTCTACGCTGACGTCCATGATGCCGGTCAGGTCAGAACCCAGGATAGTTTTTTCATCTTCTGCAATAAACTTGTTTCCGGGACGCTTGACCAGTTTCATTAGTACATCTACCGGGGCAACCTTGACGCCGTTGACATCGATCGGTTCATCACTGGCGAAGCCCATCTTGATGAAAGCGCCAGCCAATTTGTCGACCGGGTATTTGAAGTCAAAATGCTGCAATCCTTTATCCATGTAGAATTTGGGGATCATGTACGGCTCTTCATGCATGTGGGAGGAAAGCAGCAGTTCACCGACTGGTTCTGGAAAGGTATAGGATTCGGGATTGCTGAAGATCGGCACCTGGACGTACTTGCCATCGATCAGCAACATCGGCGGCTCGGAATAATCCTCCAGGAGAATCTCCGGCGACCAGGTCGGCTTCCATTCGCTGACCACCTCATCCGAGGCTTTGGCTGATTTCCGACCGACTCGTATGACGATCTTTTCGATCCGATCCAGCTGGTCGCAGGCGTAGCGGGTGAGCACATTGGCGATCCCTGGCGCAAATCCGCAACCTGCCAGGGCGGTCTTGCCGATGGCCATGAATTTGCGATGCATTTTTGGTTCATCACCAGAGATCAAATCCTCCAAAAAAGGCGTGTTGGAGGCGGTATCGACGTAATGTGTATCAGCGGAAACGGCCGCAGCCATGATGGTGTCGTTGAATTTCAAATGGGTGAGATTGATGATCACATCGACGCCCTCGGCAGCCGCGATGACCTGTTCTTCGAGGCTGGCATCCAGCCTGACTGGGGTCACCTTGTCGCTGCTGACCCGGGCGGCCACTTTTTGAGCCAGTTCTAGGTCGATATCACCCAGGCGAATCTCTTCTACGCCTGGTTCTCCGGCCAGAATGGAGGTACACGGCCCGCCCTGCGCCCCCGCGCCAATCACTAAAACGCGTTTCATTTTTCCCCTCCCATTTGTGCGAGACTGCTGCTCACTGCCAGCAAGGAGATAAACTCGAAAGCCAGGTTGGCAGCCAGAATGGAGGTGATATCGCCGTGATCGTATGGAGGGCTGACCTCCACTAAATCGAATCCAACGAGGTTCAAACCCTGTAAGCCGCGGACCAACTGCAGGATCTGGTAGCTGGTCAAACCGCCGACCTCGGGGGTGCCGGTCCCAGGCGCGAAGGCTGGATCGACCGAATCGATATCCAGTGAAACGTAAACAGGACGATCCCCGACTGCGCTGCGCATTTTGTCTATCACTGGGGGGATTCCCATCTCAAACACCTGGTTGATGGTCAATATCT
>JBFFEL010000059.1:0-22475 GCA_041558875.1 Anaerolineales bacterium | reverse complement strand
GAATCAGCGCGCACAATTGCATAGACCTCGGTAGTAAATGAGTAATCGCGCGATCGAATCGTCCCTTGGTCAGGCATGATGCCATCGACCGCCAACAGTTTTATCCTCTCATTAGGTGCCATATTCTCTTCATAATAAAAGACTGAATATCCAATCCCTTGTGGATCCTCTGATATGGCATAGAACGGAGCGATCATCTTCATCAGAACTAGTAAGGGGGCATCGACCATCTGGAGGTCTTTCATGACGAATGATAGCATCAACTGCTGGCTGCCAGATTGTTCATTTCGCTGATAGGGGTGGATTTCTTGCGCTGATCCTCCAACTTGATCCCAGCGAGTCAGTTCACCGGTATATATTCTTTGGATTTGTTCCAACGATAATCCGTCTACAGGATTATTTTCGTTAACAATAAATACAAATGCATCCAATGCGACCGGCGTACTGACAAGTGTTATCCCAGAAAGGGAAGCCAGATCCAGCTCTTCTGTGGATGGTTCTCGCGCCACCAGGATCAAATCAGTCTCTCGATTAATCAGATTTAGATAAGCTGAATGGGTGCCTGAATGTCCAGTGCCTGGGAAATCCCCTTGATAACCGGTCAAATCCGGCATCAAGTAGCGGTTCTCATCAATAAACGTTACCCATTCGCAAGGGACATCCAACATGGAGCAAAAGATCGTCGCTCCGAGAGGCGCGGTGGATGTGGAACCATCAATCCGGGGGAAGCCATCTTCGCCCGGAGATGGCAATACTACCAGAGTTGGTGTTTCCGATTTTTCCACCGATTGGGTGCAACCGAATAACAGTGGAGCCAGCAGTAGGCTGTTGAAGACAATTCTGGTTACTGAATGTACATTCATAACTTTTTTCCAATCGCTGAGACAGTTATTAATTCTCCCCCAATTCTGGTGTTGATTCTAGCCGTAGTTTCATTCTGAAAACTCTCTTTCACACAACGGAGTCAAAATATCGGCTCACCTCTCATTATATAAGTTATTCACCACTCATATCTATGGGATAATTAGCAGGTCGATCAAAAAACTCAAACCAGAATTTATCCATTGACGGTAAAAGGTAATTCACGATGAAACACATCGTCATCACCGGAAGCACGCGCGGGATCGGTTTTGGGCTCGCAGAGGCCTTCCTGAATTTAGATTGTACTGTGACGATAAGCGGCCGCGCCCAGAAAAACGTCGACCAGGCAGCCGCGCAGTTGATAGAAAAAAATCCACCCGAAAGGATTTTGGGTACCGCCTGTGATGTTCGCGACCCAATTCAGGTTCAAGCGTTGTGGGATCAATCCATAAATCAGTTTAATAAAATTGATATCTGGATCAACAATGCCGGGTTCGGCGGTCCACAGCTGGCCGCCTGGGAAATGCCGACTGAAGAAGCAAAGGGGATCATCGAGACCAACCTGCTGGGCGAAATCTACGGTTCGATGGTCGCAGTGAGGGGGATGCTCGCCCAAGGTTACGGTGCGATTTACAACATGGAAGGCATGGGCAGCGATGGACGCATGCACGAAGGCCTGACCTATTACGGCACTTCAAACGCTGGTCGAAAGTATTTCAACAGCAGCTTGATTAAGGAGGCTAAAGATACTCCGCTTATTATTGGAACGCTACGGCCAGGGATGGTGGTGACTGATTTACTGACCAAGCAATATGAGGACCGCCCCGAGGATTGGGAGCGGGATAAGCGCATCTTCAATATCCTGGCCGACCGGGTGGAAACAGTAGCCCCCTGGTTAGCTGTGCAAATGCTGAAAAATGATAAACACGGGGAAAAGATCTCCTGGACTTCAAGATGGAAGATCATGGGTCGCTTTTTAGCCAGTCCATTCAGCAAGCGAGATGTATTCGCAGAACCAGCCAAGAATTTGAGCTGAAAACTGTACAATTCCAAGTGAGGATACCGTTCAAATCGAAGAATTATGAATCGCTACCAACATGCAATTGTGCGAACACCATGTGCCAGCTTCGCCGAGGGGTTGACAACAGCCGGTTTGGGAAAACCGGATTTACCTCTCGCTTTGAACCAGCACCGCGCATATTGCGTCGCGCTCGAGGAATGCGGCCTTGAGGTAACTATTTTGGAGCCAGATTCGCAATTTCCAGATTCGACTTTCGTCGAGGATACCGCGGTTCTAACCGGGCGGAGCGCTATCCTGACCCATCCTGGAGCACCCAACCGTCAAGGCGAGGTGGCCAGTGTTGGGCAAAATCTTGGGCAGCATTTTTCTTCGATTAAGATTATCCAGCCTCCGGGGACATTGGACGGCGGAGACATATGCCAGGCTGGTGATCATTTCTTCATTGGTATCTCGCATAGGACGAACGAAGATGGCGCCCGGCAGCTGGCAGCTATCCTAGAGGAAGAGCGATACTCCACCAACCTGATCGACATTCGCGGGATTGATATGATCCACCTCAAGAGCGGGATCGCTTATCTAGGAGATTCTCGCCTGGTTCTGGTAGAGGGAATGGAACAACTGGGGGACTTTGCAGGATATGAAATTGTCACGGTTGAGGTGGATGAGCAGTATGCAGCCAACTGCGTGCGGATAAATGATTATCTGCTGCTGGCAGCAGGCTACCCAAAGCTCGCCGCGAGGCTATCTGCCTTTGGATACAAAACCATCCCGCTGGAGATGTCGGAATTTCAAAAGATGGATGGGGGCTTGAGCTGCCTGTCGCTCAGATTTTGACCTGAAAGAGCAATCTCACTCATTAAATGAAAAAGTAGACTCAGAATAGAAGCGGATTGCATTAGCAGCCATGCGCTCCATCAACCAATCATGGAGCCAATCTTCTTTCCGCTCTTGGGACCAATCTGATCCCAACACATCCAGGGGAATATTGATATTCAGAGCTCTATGGGGGATGATGTGGCGAGTGATGCCAGTAGGAATCATCTCACCATTACGAGCGGCATCCAGGATATCTGCCGGGGCTAAGCGGGGGAAGATCACCAGGGCGGTGATATCGGGATAGTAAGGTTTCTGAATCTCCCAGATGTCATTCGAAGCACGATAGATATTAGCTTTGCCCCTGTAAACGCTGACTAATTTATTAAGCAAACGAGTATCATGCTTAACGGCGTTTACAGTGTTGCTAACTATGCGTACACCCTCGGCGCAAATGATATATGCAGCCGCCTGGTGGTTTTCCAGCGCAATACGAGCCCCCTCAAGGCTGCTATTTTGCAAGTGAAGCCCGGTGATCTTGACTAATTCAGATTCAAAATCTGCAATTTTCATCCCTGCCACAACGTGATACCAGGTATCGACTTCAACACCTGAACCCTGGTAGCTGACCAGCTGGGCGACAATATGCGGTAATTGAAGGTTAACAAAAGCCAGGGCTCGATTAGCACCATCCAGCACCACATACTTATCCGTATCCGGGATGGCTGCTACGATGGGGGGATTTTTGAGGATTGCCTCGCTCTTCAACCGCCGGCTGAGTCGGACAACACGCCGTGGATCGCAATCCTCATGCGGTACCAATTTCTCGGCGGGCAGCATGCGCAAATCTGGCAGATCAGTACTGTATCTCATCCCTAACTACAAACCCTCCTCATAATGGGTGGAAGTTTACCATATTCCCAAAAAGCTGAATTCTTCAGTTTCCAAGTCGGGGTTGTTGCTGAATTTACGAATTCCGCGTGAAATTAATAAACTCACGCCAGAAATTGGGAACAGAGATCTTTCCCAACTTTATTGGAACTCTGGGATTAAATTTATATGATCTGGTTACTCCTACCTCGGAAAGAGCCGCGTCAAGATTGGTTTGCTCGACTCCGCAGCGAATGCGGGCAGGAAAATCAAGAGTAGGATGTACTGCCACTGCTCCCAGCCTAAGGCTGTCGTGTTAAAGATCGGCTGCAGAAACGGCACATAGATTACCACGAGCAGCAATGCCAGTGAGGAAGCAACCGCGATGTTCATCAGGCGATTGCTGAAGGGACCGATCTTGATCAGGGGATAGCGTTCTGATCGCATGACATAAGCGATCGGCAACTCAGACATAGAAAGGGTGACAAAAGCCATGGTGCCCGCGATCAAAGGATCGCTTGCGAATAAGCGCAGTCCAATGAAATATGCAGTCAGGGTGACGAAGGTCAGCGCCACGGTTTGAATGCCAATCCCCGCCATCATGAAATAGTTGATGATCGGTTCAGAAGGCGGACGAGGGGGTCGATCCATGATATCCGGGTCGCCCTTTTCCGTCCCTAAGGCCAAAGCCGGGGCACCATCCGTGACCAGGTTCAACCACAGCAGCTGGATGACGGTCAGCGGCGAGGCCTGGGTGAACATAATCCCCAAGAAGATGATGGCGATCTCAGCCACGTTGCAGGAAAGGAGGTAATAAACGAACTTGCGAATATTGCTGTAGATGACCCGCCCCTGCTCGACAGCGGAGATGATGCTGGCATAGTTGTCGTCAGTCAGGACCATGTCGGCGCTCTCTTTGGCGACATCTGTTCCGGTCACTCCCATGGAAACCCCGATGTTTGCCCGTTTGATAGCGGGGGCATCATTGACTCCATCCCCGGTCATGGCGACGATCTCATCTCGACTGCGCAGCGCCTCGACAATGCGTAATTTATGCTCCGGAGATACGCGGGCGTACACATCAGTGTATGCCACCTGGCGTGCCAGATCAGCATCATCGATTTCATCCATCTGCGCACCGGTGAGCACCTGGTGTCCAGGTTCAAGCAGGTTGATCGATTCGGCCACTGCACGGGCTGTGTTTGGATAATCCCCAGTAATCATCACCGTGCGGATACCCGCATGGCGCCCGACTTCCAAGGCTGGGGTTACTTCCGGCCGGGGGGGATCAATCATGCCGATCAATCCAGCGAAGATTAAGTCCTGCTCCAATTCATCTAATTTCTCCTCACCCGGCATCACCTGTACAACCCGGTAAGCCATACCCAACACGCGCAGCGCTTTTTGGGTCATGCGATCATTGGCTTCCAGGATCTTCATTCGATCGGCTTCAGTACAGGTGGCGATTGAATCGTCAATCTTCTGGACCTGAGTGCAGTGATCCAGCACCAGGTCGGGGGCACCTTTCACAGTGACCACATACCATTCTTTCCGCTGATCACTATGGAATGGCGAGATATCATTTGGTTTAGGATCCCTTACGCGATGCAAAGTGAGCATGCGTTTGCGGGTGGAATCGAAGGGAATCTCCTGGACGCGCGGGTAAGCCTGGTTGAGTTCTTTTGTCCAGGCGTCCGCTTTCGCCGCAGCCACGATCAGAGCGCCTTCAGTCGGGTCGCCAGCCACTCGATAAGTGGGAGCCTCATCATCTGGGTTGCCTAAATCCAGGTCGGCGTCGTTGTTCAAAGCAGCAACCCAGAGCGCAGTGGAGGCGCCTGGGTAATCCTCTAATGCGATCGGCTTTTCATCTATCTGGAACTCGCCAACCGGGGCATAACCAGTGCCAGTGATTTCAATACCGTGTCCATCAATCCATAGGTTGGTGGCTGTCATCTGGTTCTGGGTCAGCGTACCGGTCTTATCCGAGCAGATGGTTGTCGTCGAACCCAGGGTCTCAACCGAAGAAAGCCGGCGGATGAGAGAATTACGCTTGATCATCTCCCGCATACCCAACGCCAGACTGATGGTAACAACGGCAGGCAATCCCTCTGGCACGGCAGCAATGGCCAGGCTAACGGCGATCAAGAACATTTCCAATGGATCGAATCCCCGTGCCCAACCGATCAAGAAGATCGCACCACAGATCGTCAACGCCGCATAACCTAGGGTTCTCCCAACCGCATCCAAGCGTCGCTGCAAAGGAGTTGGTTCGTGTTCGACCATCTTCAACATGCTGGCGATCAGACCGATCTGAGTCAACATGCCAGTGCTGACGACGACGCCTTTGCCGCGTCCATAATTAACCATCGTTCCCATGAAAGCGGTGTTCTTGCGATCACCAAGGGGGATATCCCGCTGCAAGCGGATAATGGCATTCTTCTGGACCGGCACAGATTCTCCGGTCAAAGCGGCCTCATCGATTCTCAGGTTGACCGTCTCAAGCAGGCGAACATCAGCTGGTACATAATGCCCTGCTTCGAGGAGAACCAGATCCCCGGGCACCAGCTGATTAGAAGGCATAATCTGCCGGTGACCATCACGAACGACTTCAGCATCTGGCGCGGCCAGCTTACGCAACGCAGCCAGCTCCTGCTCTGCGCGGCGTTCCTGGATAACCCCAAGGGCAGCATTTAATACGACGATGGCGATAATGGCTATCGATTCAATGAACTCGCCCAACGCGGCCGATATCACCGCGGCAACGATCAGCAAGATGACCACAAAATTATTGAATTGCTCAAACAGCATTTGCCAGAAAGAAGTGGGGGGAGCTTCTTCGAGCTCATTGGGACCGTATCGTTCATAACGGCGCTGGGCCTCCTCGCTGGACAACCCTCCTTCAGCGAATGTCGCCAGGCGATCAAGCACCTCATCAGCCTCTACTGCATGCCATGAATCCCCAGCGATGTTTTCAGTCAATTTATCAGGGTGTGTTTTTTCCATATAAAGATATCTCGAACAACCATTCCCACCGGATTCATCAATTTTTGAATGAATTTCCGCTCAATTGTACTCCAAAAAACCGAACCATTAGGGTAGCTATCAAATCACTAAAGTTAAGTGATCTTTATCTTACCGGATTTTCCACAGAGTCCGCAACGATCACAGAAGTTTTACAGAACGCGAAACGAACTCAACGGTAAAATAATCATTCCGGAGCCTCTTGTCAAGCTTTCCCGTCATGCTATAATCCACCCGCGATAATTCAACAATATAAAGATTCTGGTTGCAATGCTGGATCTGACTGACCAGGCGGTGAAAAGATAAGGAGCAATATTATATGGCGAGCACGATAGAGATCCCCGCAGGGGGAGACAAAATCACGATCAAAAACGGGGTACTCCAGGTACCGGATAATCCTGTCATTCCTTTCGTTGAAGGAGATGGCACAGGGCGGGATATCTGGCGAGCGTCCAAACGGGTTTTTGACGCCGCGGTTGAGAATGCCTATCGGGGCAAGAAGTCAATCGCATGGGCGGAAGTTTACGCGGGGGAGAAAGCATTCAACAAATTTAGTTCCTGGCTGCCAGAAGAGACGATCGATACTTTCCAGGAATACCTGGTTGGCATTAAAGGACCTTTGACCACCCCTGTCGGTGGCGGTATCCGCTCCTTAAATGTGGCCTTGCGAAAAGCGCTCGATCTGTACGTCTGTCTGCGCCCAGTTCGCTATTACCCGGGGGTGCCTTCCCCCGTGAAACATCCGGAATTTGTCGATATGGTGGTATTTCGGGAAAACACAGAAGATATATACACCGGCATAGAGTTTGAACATGGCACGGAAGGGGATGAAAAATTTAAGCAGCTCTTGAGATCCAATTTCCCGGAAGATTACAACAAAATTCGTTTTCCAGATACGGCCGGATTTGCAATTAAACCCATTTCAAGAGAAGGCACTGCCCGGTTGGTCAGGGCAGCGATCCGCTACGCGCTGGACAACAAGCGCCGCAGCGTAACCCTGGTCCACAAGGGTAATATCATGAAATACACTGAAGGCTCATTTCGCAATTGGGGCTACGAGGTTGCCGAACAGGAATTCGGCGACCAGGTCTACACCTGGAGCCAGTGGAACCGGACTGTTGAGAGCAGCGGAGAACAGGCAGCCAACCAGGAGCAGGATGCAGCTCTCCAGGCAGGCAAATTGCTGGTCAAGGATGTCATCGCCGATATAGTTTTCCAACAAACTATCACCCGGGCGCGTGAGTTTGACGTCATCGCCACGATGAATCTGAATGGCGACTACCTCTCTGATGCGCTGGCTGCGCAGGTCGGCGGGATCGGTATCGCACCCGGTGGCAATATCAATTACACTAGCGGGCATGCCATTTTCGAAGCCACCCACGGCACGGCGCCGAAATACGCTGACAAGGATATGGTCAATCCCGGATCAGTGGTTCTCTCCGGAGAGATGATGTTCAGATATTTGGGCTGGCATGAAGCAGCAGATTTGATCGTTAAGGGGATGGAAGGCGCTATCGCCGCTAAAACGGTGACGTACGATTTTCACCGCTTGATGGATGGTGCAACGAAGCTTTCAACTTCCGAATTTGGGACTGCGGTTATTCAACACATGGACGATTGAGTTATATTTCCCCCCACCTTCCGCAGTGGGATCTGCGGGACAGGCTCAGACCCCTCCCCCAAAAATGGGAGAGGGGATTTCTTTTTACTAAAGTATATGGATAACAAATCCAAGACAAGTTATAATTTTGCCATTCGTTCAACAATAATCATGTTTTTTTGATTAATTGCAACTATGGAGTATTGATCATGGAAGAAAAAGGAGAATCCGGGTCCAGTCAGGGTAAATCCGACGAAATGACCCCCTATATCGACCTGCCAACCAGGTTCGATCGCTGGGAACCGGCAGCTGAAGTGATCGCAACCATCGTTTTGGCTATCGCTACTCTGGCGACAGCCTGGAGCGGCTACCAGGCTGCCCGCTGGGGCGGCGAACAGGCGACCAGCTTCAGCCAGGCAGGTGCTTTACGAACTGAATCGACCCGGTCTTCAACCCAAGCCGGTCAATTAGCCCAGATTGATATTGGGCTGTTTACCAATTGGATCAACGCGTTCGCAGCTGGTGATCAACGATTATCCGACTTCTATGAGGCACGATTCCGGGAAGAGTTTAATCCGGCCTTTGAAGCCTGGCTGGCAACTGAACCTGTCTCCAATCCGGATGCACCCTCGTCACCATTCTCGATGCCGGAATACCAGATCAGTAAAGCTCAAGAAGCAGACCAATTAGAGACAGAAGCAGAAGCTGAATTTGCCAAGGGGGCGGAAGCCAACCAGACCAGCGATGATTACATACTTAATACAGTCATTCTGGCCTCGGTCCTGTTTCTAGGCGGCATCGCCTCCAAGTTCAAGGCCATGTCGGCCAGGTGGGTGATCATCGTCTTCAGCCTGGCGATCCTGGTATTCGGCCTGTACAATATCTTTACCTATCCGATAAGTTAACTTCCCAGAAGCAGGTTACCGATAATCGGGACTAATCCTCAACCTGACCACATAACAACTCTTTTTATCAAGAACCCCCGAGGTTTTAGACACCTCGGGGGCATTTCTTATATCGGAGATGGCAGTTCTAGCAAGATATGATTTTACTGTCTTGCCAGGGTGCGGTGATACTTGAGCTCTTCCGGTTCCAGGTGGGAGACATTGTCCTCTTCCAGGTCGACGCGCACCCAGTTGATCTTACCGGAGAACTTATTGCTCTCACCCTCCGGGTAATCGTCGGTCACCGGGAGAGCCAGATCGCCACCTATATCCATTGTCTCATCGCCGGAGAAGATGAAGGGCACAGTCTTTTCGATTTTCGCTTCTGCGACCTTCACATCATTGACGTGGATCGTGCCGGTCCCGCCACCACCTGGTGCATCGCCTTCAAAGTTGAAGTGATAGCGGATGTTGACTATGCCTGTGGGCAGCTTCTCTTCACCACCCACATAGTAATACTCCGCATCAAACCAGTTATGGACATACTTTGCGGCGCCATTTTTCACGTACAAACTCCAACCGGCAAAGCGTCCACCCTGGGCGACGATCACGCCGCTGACGTCTCCCTCGGGAATCTCAACCTCTGCGGTGATGGTATGTGAACGGTTCTTGACATTCAGCACAGTCATTTCCATCAGGTGATCCATGCCAGGGTAGAAGGTCATGGATTCTCGACCGGAAGGCAAGTCTGGACGTCCAGCAATGGCAGGGTTGAAACGTTCATACCTCCGATCATCGAGCGGAAACACGTTGTATTTGGCAGCTTCAACCAAAAATAGATCCTGGAGCTCCCTGAGCTTCTCGGGCATCTCCTTGGAGAGGTCGTTGGCCTGGCTCCAATCCTTGGTGGTGTCGTAAAGCTCCCATTCATCTTCATTAAATGAGGGTAGTTTTTCTGTCAGCCAGGGAGTGCTGTGACGCGTCACTGCTGTCCAGCCCTCGTGGTAGATACCTCGATTTCCAAACATCTCGAAGTATTGGGTCACGTGCCGATCTTCAGCTTCAGCATCATCGAAGGTGTAGTTCATGCTGGTGCCATCGATCGGTTTCTGGGCGATTCCATTGACCATGTATGGCTCCGGCAATCCCGCGGCCTCGAGAATGGTAGGTACGACATCAATCACATGGTGGAACTGGGGGCGGATCTCGCCCCGCGCCGCGATCCCGTTTGGCCAGCTCATCGCCATACCATTGCGGGTGCCGCCCCAGTGCGAGGCAACCTGCTTGGTCCACTGGTAGGGGGCATTCATGGCATGAGCCCAGCCGACCGGGTAATGGTTGAATGCCTTGGGGCCGCCGATATCATCCAATCTGGGCAGCACATCCTCCAGATTTTGAGGAATACCATTTAATGCCATCAGCTCATTGAAGGTGCCGTCCAGGCCACCCTCGGCGCTGGCGCCGTTATCACCCGCAATGTAGAAGAAGAGGGTATCGTCGAAAACCCCGACGTCCTCTAAGGCTTCAATCAGCCTCATCACCTGGGCATCGGTGTGCTCGGCAAATCCGGCGTAGGTTTCCATCAGCCGGGTATAAACTTTCTTTTCTGTATCGTTCAATTCATCCCAGGCACGCACGCCGGGTGGCCGGTCGGTAAGCGCGGTATCCTCCGGAACAAGACCTTTGGCTTTCATATTAGCCAATGTCTCCTCCCGGACTGCGTCCCAGCCTTTATCGAACTTGCCCTTGTATTTCTCGATCCACTCAGGCGCCACATGGTGGGGTGCGTGGGTTGCGCCAAAGGAGAGATAGAGGAAAAAGGGCTTGTCGGGGGTCATGGTGTGAATACCGCGAATCCAGGCGATTGATTTATCGGTGATGTCTTCTGATACGTGGTAGCCTTCTTCAGCTGTACCCCAGGGCTCGACCGGCGAGGTACCCAGGTACAATGTGGGCGCCCACTGGTTGGTTTCACCGGCGACGAACCCGTAGAACTTCTCAAAACCATCTCCGGTAGGCCAGCGGTCGAAGGGTCCCGACATGCTGACTTCCCAGGTGGGTGTCTGGTGCATCTTGCCCGCCGCTCCAGTGCTGTAGCCATTGAGACGCAGCATCTCGGCGATGGTGGCTACGGTATTGGGACGCACGCTGGTTTGGCCTGGGGCACCGGTTGCAACCTCGGCCACGGACCCCATCTCGGCTGAGTGATGGTTGCGGCCGGTGAGCAGCGCCTGGCGAGTTGGCGAACACAGGGCGGTGGTATGGAAGCGGCTGTACTGAAGGCCGCGCTCAGCGATCAACTCCATCGCCGGCATGTGGATCGGACCACCGTTGGCGCTGGGGCAGCCGAATCCCATGTCGTCGATCAATACGATGACCACATTTGGGGCTCCCTCCGGCGGTCGTAGAGGTTTAATAGGTGGGAACTCTGCCTGGCGTGCATCAATCGCGATCTTTCCCTTGGAGGGTATGTCGGGGACGGGCAGTATCTCCCTTCCAGATTTTTCGGGATCTTGTGCCATTGAATTTCTCCTTTAGTCATTTTATGGAATTTGAAACACATTTTTCATCGCAAGCATCTAAGACAATCGAGAGAGCTGCACTGGTCGAGTTGAGGGGAGATTTCTACTCGCTTACTCGAATATCCCGCTGATCTTATATGCTCATTGTGGGTAAGTTTGGTATGATTAGGCTAAATCTTACCAGAATAATATACCATTGATGTGGAGGTAGGGATGGAATCTCTCAAGTTAAACATATTTGGCATGGCGCGCTACCGGGGGCGCGAAGGTCAGTTCAGTTTCATACTACATCGGCTGGCAGGATTGGGAACGCTGCTCTTCCTGGCGGTGCATATATTGGATACGTCGACGGTGTACTTCTTCCCCTCACTGTACGAACACGCCATCGACCTATACCGCAGCACACCTTTCATGTTGGGAGAGATCGCCCTGGTTTTCGCCGTTATCTATCACGGCGTGAACGGAGTTCGGATCGCTGTTTTTGATCTGTTCTTTCCCGATCGCTGGAATGTCACAACACAACGCAAATCTGCATATTGGAGTTTAGCCATTGCCATTTTGCTCTGGCTACCGGCGGCGTTCATGATGGGACGCAGCTTATTGGTTCACAATTTTGGATTATGAGCAGGAGCGGGAGATCAAATGACAACAAATACTAACCAAGTCCAACTCAACCAGGCCGCTGTACCAGAGGGATACGAAAGCTGGGCCTGGAAATGGATGCGCTACAGTGGTCTGCTGCTCATCCCCTTGGCCTGGGGACATGTCTTGATCCAGGACGTCCTGGTTGGGGTTCATGCCATCGACCTGGATTATGTCGCCCTGCGTTGGGCAACACTCGGCTGGCGGGTTTACGACTTTCTACTGCTTGCCTTCGCCTTTGCGCATGGTGTTAATGGACTGCGTCAGGTGTTGAACGATTACATCAGCCGTGATATCACGCGCAGAAGAGTAAGTTGGTTGCTATTCGTTCTATGGCTGATCATCTCCCTGATCGGCGCAGCAGCAATTGTTGGAGGTGTACGCGCACCGTAATACCTTGTTACCGATCAAAGCCATTATCACTAAGAGCAGTGGCAAATTTGTAATTTAGGGCCGACCTCATCTTCAATGGGGGCTTTGTGCCCGTTTACTTCAAGCCAGATTACCCACATGAAGCTATCCTCCATCGTGATAATTTATCCATATTTTTCCTGGTCAGCCCTCCATTGCACCGACAGGAATTGACAAATGGAGAGCCTCCCATTTCAGGGAGGCTCTACGCGGTGCAATCTGAGAGGCGATGTCCAAACCAGGCTCAATGTTTCAGCGATGTAAGCAGCGATGTGGCTGTGATGATCGCAATTGGAACAAGGGAAGTCATCAGCGATGAAAGTGCTCCAATTGCAGCTGCAACGTGGGTAAATGTCTGGAAGGATGAAGCGATGTTGTCGGGGTTGGCACCTCCGTTCTCTCAGGTATTGCCTATGGAGAGACTGGCGTCTCTTCTGGCGTTGGAGCTGTCGGGACTTCTGTGGGGGAAAGCGCGGCAGCTTCTTCAGCAGTTTCAGGTGCTCCACCGAGCACCCATCTCTCAAATATTTCAATTATCTCTGGTTTAAGCGCCCTAGTGGGTGGCATAGGACCGCCAGCTTCAATCTCCTGGCGGTTTATCATCAGGATATTATTCGAGTTTAGATCGCCAGGGATCACATTGGGAGCATTATCACCAGTTTCCATCGTCTCCTGGAAGGAGCGCATCAGGTAGTTGTTGTTCTTCTTGCCCGGGCGGTGGCAGGATACGCAGTATCGCTTCACAACCGGTTCGATGTGAACCTCAAAAGAGGGAATCTCATCCGGGCCCAATTCAGGAATCGCTCCAGCCTGGGCAGCTTCCTCGGGAATTTCCACCCGGTCATCCCAGGTATAGCGCATGAAGGTTACGATGGCATCAATTTCGCCGCGCGAAAGCTCTCCGCCATAACCTAATCCATACGGCGGCATACCCAGGTCGGGCTGGCCATAATCGATGATAGAGAAAAATGTATCATCCGAACGGGTATACATTTCGTCCTGGCTGCTGATCGACTTTAAAAAGACACCCTCCAGGCCTTCAACCCCGACGATCTCACCCCCTTCACCCTCAGCGCCGTGGCACTCAACACAGTGGATTGAAAATGTATCCTGCCCGAGAACGATCTTTTCGGTGATGGTCGTGGCGAGGGCAACTTCTTCTTGGGGCGGCGTAGTTACCGCGGCCAAAATGGTCAGTGCCACCATACCGATCACGACGATACTCATGATAGCTGTGGCAACTTTCCGCTTTTTCCAATGGCGAAATGGGCTGCGATCGTAAAAAGGGAGCAGCAGCAGCGCCAGGACCGCGATGGTTGGTATGATTACCGTGCCTACCCACTCGATCTGACCTGGAAAATATTTAAGCAGCTGGAACAGGAATAAGAAGTACCATTCCGGCCTGGGGATATAAGAACTATCGCTGGGATCGGCGGGTGGTTCTGCTGCCACGCCAACATAAATGGCCAGACCAACCAGCAGCAAAAAAATAGCAAAAGCTACGATCAAATCTTTGTAAATGATATCCGGGTAAAACTTGACCCCCTTTTCTTTCTCCTGCTTATATTCTTCTATATAGGCCTGCTTCTGTTCTTCGTTCAAGTGGGAACTCCTACGACTATTCTGCCTCATCCTTGGGCACGCTCGATATGCCCAGGCGAACGACAAGATACATGTGGACACCGAACAGGGCGATGATCACCACTGGCAGGAACCAGATATGAACAGAGAAAAAGCGCGCCAGAGTCACCCCGCTGAGGTCATTCCCTCCTCGCAGGATACGCAAGATGAAATCTCCTACTAGGGGTACCGTACCAGCAATCGCAGTACCGACCGTCGTCGCCCAGTACGCCCGCTGGTTCCAGGGCAGGAGATAGCCTGTGAAACCCATGCCCAAGGTTGCCAGTAATAAAATAACACCGGTCACCCAGGTGATTTCCCGCGGGTATTTATAAGCACCCATGTAGAAGGTGCGCAGCATGTGAATGAAAACAAAAATCACCATCAGGGTTGCTCCCCAGTGGTGTATCCCGCGGATCAACCAACCAAAGGCGACTCCATTCATGATGTACTGGATGCTGCCATAGGCCTTCTCAGGATCAGGGACATAATATACTGATAAGAAAACACCGGTAATGCCCTGCACAACAAACAAAAACAGGCTGGCGCTGCCCAGGGTAAACCACCAGTTCACTTTGGGAACCTTGCGATCGAATACCAGATTGTAAATCGACAGAAGTCCTAAGCGTTCGTCCAACCAGTTAACTACTTTTGCTGCCATATTCAAACTTCCATATGCTTGATGGATAAAACTCCCTCTTCCACTTTAGTCTCATATTCATAAAGGGGTTCCGGGGGTGGACCGGCGACAACCTCGCCCTGCTTGTTAAAACCAGCATCATGGCAGGGGCAGACGTACAAATTCGTCTCTTCTGTCCAGGAAACCCTGCAGCTGAGGTGGGTGCATATGTTCGAGTAAACATTTACTTCTGACTCCCCCACTCCATAGCGCCAGATACAGGCGCCGAAACTGTTGACCGTTTTTTCCCAACCGTTTATTTTGGTGCGCGTGTAAGAAAATAATGTCGGTTGATCGAGGGGATAAGCATCAAGAGGCCCAAGGGGAATCCAGGCCTCCTCTTCTCGAATTTTTACTGCGGGTGAAAGTAAATAACTAATGGCAGGGATACCAATAATTAGACCTATCACGGAACTGAGTCCCACCAGGATGATGTTGACAAAATCCCGGCGTTGGACTTCATGCGAATCTGTCATCAGATTTCTCCATCTCTTACAACTAATTTCCCTAACTTATTTTAGAACAAATTACTATTGTATTAAAAGGATATCTGAAACTATTAATCCGTGATAAAAATCACTTTTCATATGGCATAACTGAATGCAATAATACATATTGTGGACTAAGGTGCATTGCTAAAGGTTGAGGAGGTCTAAGATGGGACTAAATCGCCGGGTTGGTTTCTTCGCCGGACTTAAATATCGTGGAGGGGGGCCAATGTGGGCCTGGATGCTCCATCGCGTCACAGGAATTGCGATGATTTTGTTTGTCGGCACGCATATTTACGCCTCTTTCTTCATGCAACAAACCGGCAGTGATTTTGCTACCACAATTAATATCGTTTACGAATCCTGGATCTTCCAGGTGTTTGTGGCATTCATTGTGATATTTCACGGTCTGAATGGGATGCGCATTGGGATCCTGGACCTCTGGCCAAGATTCCAGGTGTTCCAGCGAGAAGCTTTGTGGTTGCAATGGTTCATCTTTATTCCCGTTTATGGGTTGACTGTGGCCATCCTCATTCAACATGGTCTTACCGGAGGTTTTTAACCTGGAGGAAATTAAAAAATGAGTGTCCGGACTGTACAACCAGGTTTGTCATTTGAATATATCATGTGGGTCTTCACCCGAATTTCGGGTATGTCATTGATCCTGCTATCTACGGTTGGAATCATCAGCGCTTTCGCATTGGGAGCCAGAACCCAGGTCGACCTGCCAACATTAATGCGCTGGACTTTTTTCCCCAATCCTAATCATGTGATCAACAGCAACATCCCGGATGTTACACTTGGCTGGGCAAATGCCTTCTGGCAGGTGATGCAAATTTTGATCGTATTTTTTGGCGTTACGCACGCCTTTAACGGTTTACGGGTGGTTATTGAAGACTTCGTCGGCCAGTCAATTGCAAAACCATTTATCCGCGGTCTGATCTTTCTGCTGTGGATCTTTGTCTTGCTGGTCGCGATCTATGTTGTCTTATTCTCTTAAAGTTGGATAGATCTTTCATTCCCCCATTAATGGTTCTGTAATATAATTGCGGAGCTTATTAGTCCAATTCATTTAGCTTTTGGCTGGGTCCTGATCCCATCTTCTGTACGGCAGAAAGGAAACTGTCTAGCTTGAATCTTGGAATAAGACTCCTCAACTTGTGGGTTTTCTATGTCTTGGTCTTCGACACCGCGCTTCCGGTACAAACCTGGGCTAACGATAAACGCGGAGAACCATATAACGATCCGGAGTTTCTCTTCCGAGATGAGCTGAAAATCTCCATTACGATGACCTTGCTCATCGGAGGACTCGTGATAAGTCTGTTTATGCCCATCGAACTCGGGAGCACCTTCGTCCTCGGCATTTTCTTTTACTTGATAGGATTGATCATCGTGGTCGCCACATTAAACTCTTTTGCACAAAATCGCGGGCTGGTAACAACCGGTATTCAGGAAATCCAGGCTATGTTGGCTGGGCACTGGTCATATTTGGGATGAGCTTGATCGGTTGGTCGTCCTCGATCTGGAGTTTCGGCTTTCTGCTATATTTCATCCTGACCATCTCCTTTTTTCACTGGCCAGTGCTGCTCGAAGAAGAGTTCCTGGTGAACAAATATGGAGATACATACCGGCAGTATATAAGCCGCACTTCCCGCAACCTTGGCATGCGCAAGGGGTAACGATAATCTAAAATATCTTAATTCGCATCTGTGCTCTATTCCAAAACGAGCTGCAATTGCAATACTTCGGCAGGAGGTTTAAGGGACAATTACATGAATAAGCATCACTTCGATGTCATCGTTGTTGGGGCAGGAGGTGCTGGGTTAATGGCAGCTCTTTATGCTTCAAGAAAGGCTGATACGGCAGTATTGAGTAAACTCTATCCCACGCGATCGCACACGGGCGCCGCCCAGGGTGGGGTTGGCGCCGCCCTGGGAAATACGGAAGAAGACCACCCGGAGTGGCACACCTACGACACAGTGAAAGGCAGTGATTATCTCGGTGACCAGGAGGAGATCGAATTCATGTGTTCAGAGGCGGTCTCGACGGTCTATGAATTAGAGCACATGGGCCTGCCATTCTCCCGCACACCGGATGGGAAGATCGCTCAAAGACCTTTTGGAGGGCACACCAATAACGACACCGGTTTGCCGGTTCGCCGTGCGTGTTATGCGGCCGATCGCACGGGGCATATGATCTTACAAACGCTCTACCAGCAATGCATCAAGAATAATGTGAATTTTTTCGATGAATTTCAGGTTTTGGACCTGATCATCGTGGATGGATCAGCAGCAGGAGTGGTGGCACTTGAACTGCTGACCGGTGAGCTGCACATCTTCCATGCCAAATCCGTGATCTTCGCCACGGGAGGTCATGGACGGGTTTGGGAGATCACCTCCAACGCTTACGCATATTCTGGAGATGGGGTCGCCATCACCCTGCGCCGGGGCATCCCCGCAGAAGACATGGAGTTCTTCCAGTTCCACCCCACCGGGATTTACCGCCTGGGTATCTTGATCACCGAGGGAGTGCGCGGTGAAGGCGGTGTTTTGGTTAATGGCGAAGGCAACAGATTCATGGAGGAATATGCCCCCACGGTGAAAGACCTGGCCTCGCGGGATGTTATCAGCCGGGCCATGTTCCTGGAGATGCAGGCCGGTCGGGGTATTAACGGTGATCGCTACATGTATCTGGACGTCCGCCCCGAGACGGTCAACAAATACGCGGCCAGCGATGGTCGCAAACGTCCAGATGGCAGCCCTTATGTTGTCACAGGAGAGGAGATTTTATCCAAGCTGCCGGATATCGTTGATTTTTGCCGCACATACCTGGGTGTCGACCCGGTCACTCAACCCATGCCAGTACAGCCAACAGCACATTATGCCATGGGAGGCATCCCAACCAACAAGTATGGTGAAGTGCTGATCGATGAAAACAACACGATTATGCCCGGTTTATTCGCGGCTGGAGAAGCGGCCTGTGTCTCAGTACACGGCGCCAACCGGCTGGGTACGAACTCACTCCTGGATATACTGGTGTTTGGAAAGTATTCCGGATTGAAGGCCTCTGAGTACGCCAACAGCACTGATTTCATCAGACTTCCGGAGGATCCTACCGATTTCACCCGGGCACAGCTGGATGATTTGCTGAATTCGGCCGGCGACGAACGACCAGAGACCATTGGTCTGGAGATGAAGAAAGTGATGAACGATCTGGTCGGCGTATTCCGCACCGAAGAAGGCATGTCCACCGCTCTTGAGACTGTGCGCGAGCTACAGGATCGCTTCAAGCGGGTCAAAGTAGAGGATAAGGGCAAGATATTCAACACCGACCTTCTGGCCACCTGGGAATTGGGTAATTTACTCGACCTGGCTGAGGTGACTGCGGCCACTGCCCTGGCGCGCAAAGAAAGCCGGGGTGCTCACGCTAGAGAGGATTACCCGCAGCGAGATGATGAGAACTGGATGAAACACAGCCTGGCCTGGAAGCGTGATGGAGATATTGAGCTGCGCTATAAGCCAGTTGTGATCACCAAATTTGAACCCAAAGAAAGAGTTTATTAAATTATTGTTTGTGGAAAAGGGAAAACTTCGATGCAGGTTAAATTGAGAATCTTCCGCTATAACCCTGAGCAAGACAAAAAACCACACTATGAGACCTATAAGGTAGAAGCTGAGCCAACTGACCGGGTGTTGGACCTCCTGGAGTACGTCAAGGGCTATATCGATGGCACGCTATCATTCAGGCGCTCCTGTGCCCACGGTGTATGTGGATCGGACGCCATGCGCATCAATGGGATCAATTACCTGGCCTGTAAGGTCCTGGTAAAAGACCTCAAATCCAAAAAAATCACTATCGAGCCACTCCTGGGATTAAGCGTGATCAAAGATCTGATCGTGGACATGGAGCCTTTTTTTGAGCAGTACCGCTCCGTGATCCCATACCTGGTAAATGATGAAACCCCACCCGGAACCGAACGCCTGCAAAGCCCAGAAGAGCGCGAGCGTTTTGACGACACGACGAAATGTATCTTGTGCGCAGCCTGTACAACCTCCTGCCCATCTTATTGGGCAAACGATAAGTATGTTGGGCCGGCAGCGATAGTCAATGCCCACCGCTTTATTTTCGACAGCCGCGACCGGGCAGCCGCAGAACGGCTAAATATCCTCAATGACCAATTTGGGGTTTATCGCTGTCACACGATCTTTAATTGCACGCTGGCCTGCCCAAGAGAAATCCAGGTAACAACCGCGATCGGAGAAGTTAAGAAGGCAATCGCCACCGGCAGTCTGGATTAGTTGTATCCAAGAGCTTTATCAATTCGTGACTCACCTATTAACAACCCTGCCAGAATCTGGCAGGGTTGATGAATTAGTAGAAATTCACCCTATGCTATAATTCCCATCGCCCCAATAGCTCAATGGATAGAGCAAGGCTCTCCTAAAGCCGAGATCTGGGTTCGAGTCCCGGTTGGGGTACACGAACCGCCCAGGATTGATCCTGAGCGGTTTTTGTCTATGATCCGCTTTGATACTAGGCAAAAATTGGATGATCTGCCAGATTTTCTGGTTGATTCCCAATAATTTTTTCTAAAAAAACGTTCGAGTCGCAGAAGGTGTTTTCAATATTGGTTCGAGTCTAATACCATCTATATGCAGTACTTCTCAGAACTAACAAATTCTTTTCTATGCTAAAGTTTGAGAATAGGGGGAAATTGGAGGATTTAGGATTCTTGGATTACAAACTATGGATCAAATCTAAAGGTGCCCCCTATCCTTACAACTCTTCCAATAACGCTTTTGCCTCTTTCAAATCATGGGTATCAAACCCCTCTGTGAACCAATTGTAAACTTCACTGAGGCGCTCATGGGACTGCTGGATTTTCCCATACTTTTGCCACAGGCGCGCCAGGCTCATCACCGCCCGCAGTTCAAGGGACTTGGCATGCTGCCGCTGGGAGATGTCAATCGCCAGGTGGAATTCTGCTTCAGCCTCCGCCACTCGACCCGGATCATTTGCCAGGATCAGCTCGCCATATAGCCGGCGGATTTCTGATTCCATCCAACGTTTTCCGGTGATTGGATGGTTTTCCATCTCATGCTCGACAGCTTTTAGGCCATCTTCAATTTCGCCAGTCTCCAGACATGCTTCCAAAAACTCACAAAGAATCCATGGCATTATGATCAAAGCGCCAATACGTTCAGCCATGCTCTGCGCGTCACGGATTTTGGCCATCCCCTCTGCAGTTTTGCCTTGTGTGACCAGTAAAGCACCTTGAACCGTATTTGCCATTGCGATATATAAGGGAAATCCTTGTTCCTTGACAAATGCATCGAATTCGCTTGCTTTCTCGGCTGCCTCTTTTATCTCTCCTCGTAATAGTTTTACATCTATTATCGACCATCTGGCAACTGCAGAAGAGAAAGGATGGTCGAGTTGCATACCAAGGGCATACGCTTCGATCGCTCGCTGTTCCGCTTGGTCTGGATAGCCTAGCTTCCATAGAGCTCTGGCATTCATCATTAATGCGCACCCCATAGGGTCGTGCCCATAGATCCGGATGTGATCCTGACTCATTTCAGGTTTGTAAATCTCCATCCCATTTCTGGTGTGTTCTACAACGGCGGATACATTTCCAAGTGTCCATTCCGTCGTCCACCCTGAATGATAGGCTTCAAGCAGCAAGCTCTTATCCCCCGATTGTTTAGCCTGGTCAAACAGATGCTCTTTTAATTTTTTGGCTGTTATGGAATCTCCTATCTGGTTATAATGCACCCACTGCCCCCAGGTTGCTTGAAATAGCTGTTCAAATTGACCCGCTTGTCTGGCAAGCTCCCGGGCTCGGGTATAGGTGTGCTCAACCACTTTAGCGCCAAAACCGCGGGTAGCGATCAGTGCAGGACCAAGAGCCATCTGGATTTCCAATTCTTCGCTTTGTCTTTCCGGGCTCCTGGGTTGTACTTTCAGCAGTTCCAGTGCCCGGTTGAAAAATTGGATCGCCTCTTGGTTGGCATATTTGGCAGTTGCTTCCTTTCCTGCTTTCACCAAATACTGGTACGTCTCGCTTCCCTTTCCCGCCAATTCTAATTGGTCGGCGATCAAGCCGATGAATTCTCCTTCGCGGTCACCGGCATGCTCGATCAGCCACTCCGCCACCAAAGCGTGGTAAGCCTGCCGGACGCGCTTCAGCACGCTCTCATAAGTCACTTCCCTCAGGAGAGCATGCTTGAAGATATGCTCGCTCGCCTCAGCAAAGGCAGAGGTCTCCCGCTGGAAGATCAGCTCCCGGGAGCGCAGTTCTTCCAGCACCTCCGCAACCCCTTTGTCGGTGATCCTTTCATCAATCGACCCGTTGATGTGCTCCAGAACCTGATCCCAGAATACGCGCCCGATCACGGATGCTCCCTGCAGGGTTTTACGTTCTTCTTCTGACAGCCCATCCAGCCGGGCCTGCAGCACCCCGGTTAGCGTAGGGGGCACATGCACTTCTTCCAGTCGTTCAGTCTCCACCCGCCAGTGAGGGTCATCCCGGACAATGACCTCATCCTCGACCAACATCTTGACCAGCTCTTCGACATAGAACGGGTTGCCTTCGGCGTTGCTGACCACCAGTTCGCTCAGTACTTCAGGCACATCCTGCACCCGCTGCAGGACTTCAGCGACTAACTTTCTACTCTCCCGTTTCGAGAGCGGTTTGAGCAGAATGCTCTGGTGGAAGTCCTGCCCTTCTCCCCAGTGGGGCCGGCGCTCCAATAGACCATGCCGGGCGGTCATCAGGATGAACACCGGCTGGTCAACCAGCTCGAACGCTAGAGAATTGAGCGTATCTGTAAAGGGCCCAATTTTAGTACCATTTGAAAGTGGACAAATCATGGTTGTTCTAAGGCATACTGATAGGGTGGTACATCACCTAATGCCTCATGGGGCCGGATTGCATTGTATTCCTCCAGCCAATCTTCTGTAATCGCCTGGACTTCCGCGACGGTATGAAATAGATAGGCATCAAGAACAGCTTCACGATACGTACGATTGAAGCGCTCAAT
>JBFFEL010000058.1:0-23525 GCA_041558875.1 Anaerolineales bacterium | reverse complement strand
TTAATATCATATTAGAAGGGATAATAGAAATTTGACACCATTTGTCAGGCTTTTCGCCGCGTGGTAGAATGCAGCTAGCGAAAATTATTCGCAGTTATCCTGGAGGTTGAGAAAGTTATGGAAAAGCAAGTTGCCACTTTTGCCGTCAAAAAGGGATTGGCTCAAATGTTAAAGGGCGGCGTGATTATGGATGTTGTCACCCATGAGCACGCTCGCATCGCTGAAGATGCTGGTGCTGTGGCTGTGATGGCCCTTGAGCGAGTCCCCGCAGATATTCGCGAACATGGCGGGGTTGCCCGGATGAGCGATCCCGAACTGATCCTACAGATAATGGACGCCGTCACCATCCCGGTCATGGCTAAAGCCCGCATCGGGCATTTCGTGGAAGCCCAAATTCTTGAAGCGATTGGTGTTGATTACATTGACGAATCTGAGGTTCTGACACCAGCCGATGAGGCGTATCACATTAATAAGCATGATTTTAAAGTACCTTTCGTATGTGGTTGTCGAAACCTAGGCGAAGCTTTACGGCGCATTGGAGAAGGTGCCGCCATGATCCGCACGAAAGGCGAAGCTGGTACTGGAGATGTCGTTGAGGCTGTGCGCCACGCGCGCTCGGTTTTAGGCGAGATCCGCCGCCTGCAAAATATGCCAGAAGAAGAATTAATGAGTTACTCCAAGGATATCGGTGCGCCATACGAATTTGTGTTGGAGACTCGTGCCTTGGGCCGCCTCCCAGTTGTTAATTTCGCCGCCGGTGGTCTTGCCACTCCTGCAGATGCTGCCATGATGATGCAGCTCGGTGTGGATGGGGTCTTTGTTGGCTCTGGCATCTTCAAATCAGGCGATCCAGCCAAGCGCGCCGAGGCGATCGTCAAAGCCGTAACTCATTATGATGATCCCTACATCCTGGCTGAAGTCAGCCGCAATCTGGGAGACCCAATGGTGGGACGCCAGGTCTCCGCTATTCCAGAGGCTGAGTTGATTGCCGACCGGGGCTGGTAAGTGGTCGCTGACCATAAACCACAGCCTTAGAATTGCAAGTATGAAGATAGGCATCCTCGCTCTGCAAGGTGATTTTGCCGAACACAACGCGATCCTAGAACACTTGGGAGTCGAGACACGCCAGGTACGTCTACCTGCTCAGCTCGAATCTCTGGATGGGCTGATTATCCCGGGTGGCGAATCAACAACCATCGGAAAACTGGCTGAAGACTACCAGCTTATTGAACCGATCCGAAAATTCAGCAAAACGGGTGCCATTTGGGGCACCTGCGCAGGGGCGATTTTGCTCTCGAAAGACGCCCGCCGAACTCAGCCTTTGCTGGGATTAATGGACATCACCGTAGAACGAAACGCTTTTGGCAGGCAGGTTGAAAGTTTCGAAATCGATGTCGAGGTGCCCGTCCTTCAAGAATTCTACCCGCAGAATGGGCAGACTTTTCATGCCGTGTTTATCCGGGCTCCTTTGATCGAATCCGTGGATGGGACAGCTCGCATTTTGGCCTCCCTCCCAGATGGCCGCATCGTCGCTGCTCAGCAAGGGAATTTATTGGCTACATCCTTCCACCCCGAACTCACCCCTGACGATCGCTTCCACCGTTATTTCCTCACCCTCGTGAGCAAATAGGGACCAATCTCGGCTGAGAGCATCATTTTATTATGGATATCAGACAATTCGATTGGCGTGATTTACCATTGCTGTTGAGATACAGGCATCGGGGCATATTCTTCGATTACGCCTCGGTTCTCACGCGGGGAGAAATATTAGTGCCGTCCAGGGCAATGCTCTCCTACTTCGCCTCTACGATTGGTGTCTATACTTACCTGTGCACTCCTGATGACAAGCAAGGTGAAACGTTGCTTGGCCAGATCAGCCATGGTCAGGGAAAACAGGTGGCCCACCTCTCCTTCCTGGCACCCGTGAATGCACTTGACGATGACAATCTGCTCAAATTACTGGATCATATTGTCCAACAGATCGGCAAACGCGGCGCTTTCCACCTATTGGCAGAAGTCGAAGAGCGTTCTCCTGTTTTTGAAAATTTACGCCAGACTGGATTTGCACTTTATGTCCACCAGCGTATCTGGCAAAGCCCTGGAGATACCCAGCAAACAGAAAGCTCGTCCCAATGGCGAGAAATCACCAGTTTGGATGCCGTAGCAGTTCGCTCTTTGTACGACATGCTGGTTCCAGCATTGGTCCAACAAGTTGAATCCCTGCCTAATAAACGCATGAAGGGCCTCGTCTATTATCGGGATGATGAACTCATGGCCTATGCAGAGATAAGATACGGGCCGCGAGGAATTTGGGTGAAACCGTTCATTCATCCTGATATTCAAAATATTACCGAACTGGTCACCGACTTGCTGTACAATTTACCTAACCGCCATTCACGTCCGATATATTTCTGTATTCGTTCGTACCAGTCCTGGCTGGAAAACGCGCTTGAAGATTTGCAGGCAGAAGCTGGGCCTATGCAGGTGGTGATGGTAAAGCACCTTGCGGTCGCCAAAAAAGTGCGTAACTCTTTCGCCATACCCAATTTAGAAAGCGGACAGCAGGAAATTTCTACTCCTTTTGTTAATTCGGAGACACATAATAATATATGACCCAACGTCGCATTACTGACGATTTACAAGCATTAATGGAAGTGCTGCCGGAGCACATTCGCCACGCAGTCCTCAAAGAAGATGACAGCGACAACTTATTAGAAGTAATAATGGACCTGGGCCGGGTCCCCACTGCGCGATTCATCGACCGGGAGGTGATCCTGAGCCAGACGGAGGTGGCGCGTGAAGATATCAAATACGTCACCGATCGCATTGGAGAATTTGACAGCGACAATCGCGCCGGTCTCGAACGCACTTTGCACCGCATTTCAGCCATCCGCAACCGCCGCAGTCATATCGTTGGTTTGACCTGCCGGGTTGGCCGGGCTGTATATGGCACGACGGACCTGATCAAAGATCTGATTGAAAGCGGAAAAGGGCTGCTGCTCCTCGGTCGTCCCGGGGTTGGCAAAACCACCCAGTTGCGGGAAGCTGCCCGCATTCTCGCTGAAACCAAACGCGTGGTCATTGTGGACACATCCAACGAGATTGGTGGGGATGGGGATGTCCCCCACCCGGCGGTTGGCAAGGCGCGGCGGATGCAGGTATTAACCCCCTCCCTGCAGCATGAAGTCATGATCGAGGCTGTGGAAAATCACAATCCTGAGGTGATCGTGATCGATGAGATCGGTCGCGAATTAGAAGCCGCCGCGGCACGCACGATCGCCGAACGCGGCGTTCAGCTCATTGGCACTGCCCACGGCAACACGCTTGAGAACTTGCTGCTCAACCCGACTCTTTCCGATCTGGTTGGCGGTATCGAATCTGTCACCCTTTCAGACGAGGAGGCTCGCCGCCGCGGTACCCAAAAAACTGTCCTCGAACGGCGTTCCCCACCCACCTTTGACGTGCTGATCGAGATCCAAACCCGGGATCGCCTGGCAGTTAATCACGACGTCTCTGAGGCGGTCGATGCTCTTTTGCGGGGCTACCCGCTGCCGACCGAGATTCGCACTCGCGGCACCGATGGAGAGATTCACGTTGAGAAGGGCAGACCGGTGCCTGCCATCCCCCAACCTGTTCAGCCCCAGGGAGGTTTCCGGCGCATGGCAAATGGCGGGCCCAGACGCCAGCGACAGCCAACTGAGGCTGGCGAGAGACCGACTGAAGAACTTGCTGCGGATTCTCCCTTGCAAACGATACGCATTTACCCCTACGGGGTAGCCCGCAACCGGTTGATCCAGGCCGCGAAACGCCTGGGAGTTCCAGTTCTGGTCGTCAAGGATTTTGGTGAGGCGGACGTCTTGGTGACTTTGCGCACCTACTACCGCAAACGGCAGCGCCCGATCGTTGATGCGGAAAACCGCGGCACGCCAATTTACGTCTTGCGTTCCAACACTGTGAACCAGATGCAGAAGTTCCTCAGCGATTTGTTCAACATTTCCCGCGATTCTGGCGAAGAACAATCCGTTGAACGTGTCATCCAGGAGACGGAAGGCGCCATTAATGCAGTCTTGAACGGCGAGCGCTGGATCGAACTGCCGCCCGCACTTTCCTACATCCGCCGCCTCCAGCACGAGATGGCCCGGCAAGCCAACCTGACCTCCCATTCTTACGGGAAAGAACCCTACCGCCGGGTGCGGATTTTCAGGGACTGAGCATCATAGCAACCATGTTCATCACCCTCGAAGGACCAGATGGGAGTGGCAAATCTACCCAGATCAACCCCCTGGCAGATTATTTAAAAGACCAGGGGTATTCTGTGTTGATCACTCGCGAACCTGGCGGCACTCCGATTGGTGACCAGATTCGCCTCATCCTTTCGGACCTGAAAAATACCGGTATGCATCCCCGCAGCGAAACCCTCCTTTTTTTGGCCGCACGGGCTCAACTCGTGGAACAAATCATTAGACCGCATTTGAAAGAAGGTCACGTTGTCCTTTGTGATCGCTATGCCGACTCGACCATGGCATACCAGGGTTATGGGCACCAGAATGACTTAGAGGAGATTAAGACTCTGCTCAACTTTGCCACTGGTGGACTTAAACCAGATTTAACTTTACTCCTGGATATGGATGTTGAGGAAGGATTAAGACGCAAAGCAGGCGGCAGTGAATGGAATCGTTTGGATGCGTACAGTTTGGAATTTCACCAGCGCGTTCGTCAGGGTTACCACAGCCTGGCTGCAAGCGAACCCGAGCGCTGGGTTATGATCGAAGCTGGTGGTTCTCCTGAGGATGTCCAGGCTGCACTTCGCCAGGTGGTTCAAGACCGGCTGATCACGCCTGTGGGGTCTTAAAACCAGTCAACTGTTTCCCCATTGAGTTAAAAATCAGGAATATCTCCGCCCATTCCTCCTTCTGTGTCCAAATCAGGCATTGCAGACTCAATCTCTTCTGGGGACTGGCCAGACTCCAAACGGTCGAGGACTTCATCGTACTCAGGTCCCAAATCTTCGCCCATCTCGGAGCCCATCTGGCGCATCATGCGGGCTAATGCTTTTGGATCATCCTCCAAACCGGCCAGATTAGCCGGGTCAGCCAGGTTTTCCAACCTGTTTTCTTCAGATTGTGCGATCCGGATTCGACCAATCGTTCGCTGAACATCTAGGCTGTTACAATTAACACAACGAACTTCGTGTTTGCCATATTCATCATAGGACAGGTATACTTCAAAGCGTTGCTTACAATCTTTACACCGGTATTCATAGCTCGGCATAGGCATTTCTCCTGATAAACTTCTACCTGGGCACAATTATACCCTCCAGTGAGTTTAACAATAAACAATGAGCGATAACGACCTTTATCCTCCCCAGCATAGCGAACCCTTGTTGATCGTCATCTCTGGGCCATCTGGCGTCGGCAAAGACAGCGTAATCAAATCGATGAAAGAGCGTGACCTGCCGTTCCATTTCGTCGTCACTGCCACCTCGCGCTCACCACGGGAAAATGAGCAGCATGGCGTGGATTATTTTTTTATCTCTCAAGAGGAATTCATCCAGATGATCGAGGAAGACGAGCTCCTGGAGCATGCCATCGTTTATGGCGATTACAAAGGCATCCCCAAAGAACAGGTCCGCCAGGCGCTGGCCAGCGGAAAGGATGTTGTAATGCGTATTGATGTTCAGGGTGCAGCTACCATCCGGGACATTTCTCCGGAAGCTTTGCTCATCTTTCTCACCACGCAAAACGAATCTGAGATGATCGAACGCTTAAAGCTGCGCAAAACGGAGACCACCGACGGGCTGCAGAATCGCATTGCTATCGCCCGGGAGGAACTCAAACGCAAGAGTGAGTTTGATTACGTCGTCGTCAATCGCGACAGCCATCTGGAGGAGGCGGTTGATACCATCCTCGCCATTATCCGCGCCGAACACCATCGGACTACTCCCAAAAAGGTAACCCTGTGACCCAAGATCCCTCAAGTACTGATTATCCACCCGAATCCCCATATTCCGAATACCCCACCAGCCCACCTCCCCAGCCTCCACCGCAGGCTCAGAGGGTACCGATCAGCACACCCACCAGCCGCCCGTATGTCACATATACCTTGCTGGTCACCACCATCATCATCTTCATCCTGCAAGCAGCTGGCGAAGCCTTATTCGGATACGATCTGGTGGCTGCCATGGGTTTGAAGGTCAACGAATTGATCCTCGAAGGGGAATACTGGCGTTTGATCACCCCAGTATTCTTACATGGTTCCATTCTCCATTTGGGATTTAATATGTATGCCCTGTACATATTCGGCCCTGGACTGGAGCGTTATTACGGTCATGGCCGGTTTATCCTCTTGTACTTCCTGGGAGCTTTTGCCGGCAACGTGTTTTCCTTCATGTTTTCCGCATCCCCATCTTTGGGGTCATCAACCGCTATCTTTGGATTGCTCGCTGCGGAGGGCGTCTTTCTCTATCAGAACCAAAAAATCTTTGGGGGTGTGGCCCGGCGAGCTCTCAACAATATCATCATGATCGCGGTGGTCAACTTGATTATCGGCCTCTCACCCGGGATAGATAACTGGGGGCACATGGGTGGCCTGCTCGGAGGGGCGATATTTGCATTCCTGGGGGGACCGATTTTAAAGGTTGAGGGTATCGCTCCCGATATACGAGTGGTCGATACGAGGGAATCGCGCGACGCGCTGCTCGCTGCAGTAATAGATGTCTTGATATTTGGCTTGCTGGCGGTCGCTACGATTTATTTTCGGAGTACCTGAGTTTTTGGAAAGTTTATTCGTTTGGCTTAGAAACCCCGAGTTGGGCAAAGATTCCAGGGATCCCGGCGCCTTCGGCCACCTCAAAATGCATATTGGAGATTTTGTCCCCTTGGAATGTCAGTCGCCCTTTAGATTCTGGCAAAGCAATCGACTTTCCGGTTGCAGGTATCACGCCCATATCCGACGAAGTTAGATCTAAATCCCCACTATGCGTGCCCGTGATATGAGCCGTAATGTGCACAAGATCAGCCTCTTCACCTACAATTTTTGCGTTGAAATTCCAATCAGGGAACGCCTTAAGGAATCGTTGTGCGGTGACCTTCCATTCATCAAGACTCAATGGTTTTGGGAAGGGCCCACTGTAGGTGAAATCATCTGTGCTGTATTGGCCGCCAGCGTTGAGGTCTAAGACGCTAATTTTAGAAAGGAAGGCTGCGGCTGTTTCTTTTTTGCTCATCACTAATCCCCTTGAAGAATATAAATTTATCCTCTCTGGGAAGATCTTCAAAAGGTAATGTAGAAAAAACCTAGATTAGGCAGAATTATTCAGGAATATCCAGGTATATTTCGAATTTTAAGATACTGATCGATTTAACCTGGCTTTTGCGAAATAAAAAAAAGAGGCGGAAATCTCCGCCTCAAACGAACTTGCTTATTTGAGAGATAATTCTCAGCTCCTCGCTCCTACACGGACCAATCTGGAAAATCCAAATCGCCGTCCTCGCTGTCCCCTATATCGTCATCGTATCCAAACTGCAGTTCAATACCCTCATCCTCTATACGTACCCATAGAACCAGCAATTGACCTTCATCTGTTTCGATGTAGCGTGCGGCGACTATCTGAGCCTGTTCCTCCAAACCATCTTCGGTCTTGTATTCAAGGTTTATCGACTGCTGGTGACGCCAGGCTCGATGGCAGCGTTCGACCAGCTCTGGCCCATTGAACGTCCTCAAACGGGTTACCACAATCTCGTTCAGGTTGGGGCTTTCCGTCAATCCCAATACCCAACCATCCGTTACGGATTCAAACGTGGGTGGGGGACCTTCTATGATAGTAATTTTGTCTTCCATTTCTATTTTCTAGTATATACCAGATACCTTTGAGAGGCAATCATACCATGATTCATCAACTCGCTTTTTTAGATTAGATGGCTGTTGATTATTCTTATACAGAATTAATTTATTTAGAAAAATAGCCATCTTGGTCGCAGTGTATAATTCTTTGAGAAAGGCAATCTTATGCACAAATTAGTCATTATGGTTGAACAGCTCGAGGATGAGGCACGTTTCGATGAAATGTGGCCGGAATTCCTTCACGTCTCCGAACGCATGCCTGGCTTGGTCAAGGAAGCTACCTGCCGTGTGGAGAGCACGCTCTACGGAAGCTTCCAACCGGTCCTTCTCCACGAACTCTTCTTTGATTCGGTGGCTGACATTCAACAGGCCATGAGCTCTCCTGAAGGCCGGGCGGCAGGAGAATTGCTCCAGCAAATGACCGGGGGGCATATGAGCCTGATCATCGCCGATCACAAAGAAGATGCCATCGAAAATATCCGCCGATACCAGGAAAAAAACGATCATGCATCCTGAATCGAGGCTTAGTCCCTCCCATTTGGAAGAGTTCATGCGGCAAAATAATATCCCCGGGGAAATCCTTCATCTGGATGTCCCCACCCCAACCGTGGAATCCGCTGCCGCTGCGGTTGGCAGTGATCAAGACAGCATCGTCAAATCTTTGCTCTTCCGGATCAATGAAAATCTTGTTCTGGCCATAACCTGCGGACCAGCCCATATCGATCGCCGGGCAATTGCCGCCCACTTCCAGGTCGGCAGGAAAAAAGTCAAACTTGCTGATCCCCAAACTGTATTGGAGACCACCGGCTACCAGGTTGGGGCAATGCCGCCCTTTGGGCATTATGCCCCTCTGAGCACTTTGATCGATCAGCGGGTCCTGGAAAAAGGTGAAATTTATGCTGGCGGTGGGTCAGATCAAACCCTCTTGCGGATTTCCCCGAATACGATTCTATCTGTCACCCAAGCCCAGGTCTTGGACCTCCTGGCACCCCCAAAACAAAATCAGACCGGCTAGCAGAGATGCAACCTGAGAGAAAAACGAATCCCTTGGCACGATTGCTGGTGTTCATCGTGCTGGTTGGCATAATCGTCGCTGGATACCAGGCCTATCGCTGGGTCAGCAGGCAGGGCCGGCGTGCCCCGCAGGTATTTGCCTGGCTTCGCAACCCGGGATCCCATCCCGAATGGACTATCAACCGCGGTGAGCGCTGCGGGGACGCGTCTTTTATCATGCCGACCGATGGCCTGGTGGGCTTCATCTGGGGTGACTCGTTTCGCCCCGGTCACGTGCACCAGGGGCTGGACATCTTCGGCGGCCAAGGTTTAAATGTGACTCCTGTCATTGCAGCCTACCCGGGATACCTGTCTCGAATGCCGGATTGGAAATCGACGGTCATCATCCGCATCCCGGAAGATCCGCTCCAACCCGGGCGGCAGATCTGGACTTACTACACCCACATGGCCGACCCGGATGGCAATGCTTATATCGTGCCTGAATTTCCTCCTGGCACCAATGAAGTTTACGTTGAAGCCGGGACGCTGTTAGGCTACCAGGGAAATTTCTCCGGAGACCCGAACAACCCGGTCGGTATTCACCTGCACTTCTCGATCGTCCTTGACGATGGGCAGGGAAGATTCCGCAATGAATTAGAGTTCAAGAACACCATCGATCCCTCACCTTACCTGGGTTTACCGGTCAATGCTGATCTCAATCAGGGTGAAATTCCAACCTGTCCGGTTGAGAAGTTAACATCTTGAATCCGGAAATATCTTAAGATTTACTGCGATGAAATCGTAGAATTGCCCTGTCCTGCCATAGGTAAAGACATTTTGGGAGTTATAACCAATTATTACGGGCATAAGACCCTATACTACAAGATGATAAATTTTTCCACTTCACAGAAATTAACCAGGAGCAACCATGAACTTTGAGGGAAAAGTTATTCTCATTACCGGTGCGGGTCGCGGCATTGGTCGGGAGCTCGCCGCCGCCTTTGCCACTCATGGGGCGAAGGTCGCCGCTAACGACATCACCCCGGTCAACCTCGACCAAACCGTGGAGCAGGTCAGCTCCGCTGGGGGCATCATCAAAGATTATGTGACTGATGTCTCCAAGAAAATGCCTGTACAGGCCATGGTATCCCGCATCCTTGAGGACTGGGAAAGGATAGATGTCCTGGTCAACAACGCCGGGGTTGAGCCACACGCCCCGCTTTTGGATTTAGATGCATGGGACTGGCAGCGCACGATCGATGTTAATTTGAGCGGGCCTTTTTTCACGACTCAAATCGTGGGTCGTATCATGCGTGAACAGGGTGAGGGGGTGATCGTCAACATCGCCTCCATCGCAGGTCGTGCCCATGGCTTGAAGGATAGGTCAGCGTATGTTGCCAGCAAAATGGGGCTGATCGGCCTGACTCGCGAATCTGCCAGGGAACTGGCCGCGCACAATATTCGCGTAAATGCCGTCTGCCCAGGGGTGATTGAGACAGAAATGACCGCCGAATTAAGGCAGAACCAGGCCAGGGTCGCCAGGTGGCTGGAGGACATTCCGCAAAACCGCCTAGGGCAGCCGGGTGATATCGCCGGATTGGTGATGTTCCTCTGCAGCGCTGAAGCCAGCTACATCACCGGTCAGGCGATCAACGTGGATGGTGGGAAGGTCATGAACTAGATTTTCTATGATTTTAGCTATGAATGAATTGAGGAGAAAATGATGTCCAACTATACATCAATCATCGTTGAAACCCACCAGCGGGTAGGGCTGATCAGGCTCAATCGCCCCAAAGCCCTCAATGCCTTGAATTCCACCATAATTAATGAATTGAATTCCGCCATGAGGGAATTTGACCGCGACGATGATATCGGTGCGATTGTGATCACCGGTGATAAGCGCGCTTTCTCCGTCGGAGCGGATATCAAAGAGATGGCCGGGGCTTCTACAATTGATATGTTCCAGACCGATCGTATTTCCGCCTTTGACGGCATCCGGCAGATCACGAAACCAGTCATCGCGGCCGTATCCGGCTACTGCCTGGGTGGCGGCAACGAGCTGGCCATGTCCTGCGACATGATTGTCGCGGCAGAGAGAGCCAAGTTCAGCCAGCCCGAGATCAACCTGGGCGTTATCCCGGGCGCTGGCGGTACCCAGCGCCTGACCAGGGCAGTTGGCAAAGCCATCGCCATGGAGATGGTGCTCAACAACCGCACCCTGAAGGCTGAAGAGGCTTATCACTATGGGTTGGTCAACCGGGTTGTACCCGTGGAGAACTACCTGGACGAGGCAATGGAGCTGGCCAACGAGATCGCCGAAAAGGCGCCGCTGGCGGTCCGCTTTGGCAAAGAAGCTGTCAACCGGGCTTTTGAGACCTCGCTCAGCGATGGATTGGCTGAAGAACGCCGCGCCTTTTATTTCCTCTTCACCAGCCAGGATCAAAAAGAAGGCATGCAAGCCTTCATCGAAAAACGCAAACCCAACTGGCAGGGTAAATGAGGTAAATTCAATATCACGTAGGGGCAAAGCAAACACAGGGGAGGGCTTTCTTGCTCCAACGGATAATATTTGCTTTGCCTTTACCCGAGATTAAGTTCGGGAATAATCAGGATCTAATCAACTTCAGTTTCAGCGGTCTCCGTCTCAACCCCCTCAGTCTTTTCAGGCTCTTCCGCCTCAGCGGTGATTGATTCCTCGATCTCCACCTTTTCCTCCATCGTCACCTGCCCACGCAGGAAAGCTCCCTCCTCAGTGGAGAAAGCTGCCGTGACCACGTTCCCCCACACCCGCCCCGTAGAACGGATCTCCAGCTTCTCGGCCACAATATCCCCGCGTACCGCGCCTGCCACAATGACCACGTTGGCCCGCAGCTGGTCGCAGGTGATGCGCCCGGTCTCCCCCACCACCAGCAAACCCTGCAAGGTGATATCCCCATCCAGGGCGCCTTCTATCCTGACCCCACCCTTGCCGCTCAACTGACCCTTCCACACCACCCCGGGCCCGATCACCGAGGTGACCCGGTCAGTGGTTGGCGGAAGGTCAGTCAGCGGCTGTGTGTCACTCGTTCTGCGAAACATATTTTATCAATCGACGGCTTCTGGTACCCCTAAGATATTATATCCAGAATCGACGTATACCACCTCGCCGGTGGTCTTTGCTGCCAGGTCAGAGCACAGGTAAACCGCCGTTCCACCCACATCCTCGATGGTGATCGGCTGGTGCAGGGGAGCGATCTCCGGGAAGCGGCGGTACATGTCTTTGAAGCCCGCCACGCCAGCCGCCGCCAGGGTGCGGATCGGGCCGGCTGAGACTGCATTGACTCGCACGCCTTGTTTGCCAAAATCGTAAGCCAGGTATCTTACAGAGGCTTCCAGTGCCGCCTTGGCCACCCCCATCACATTGTAATGTGGGGAAACCTTTTCGGAACCATAATAAGTAAGCGTCAGCATCGATCCACCTTCGCGGAAATAAGGTTGAAAGGATCTGGCCAGGGCGGTGAAGGAATACACGCTGATGTCCATCGCCAGGCGAAAACCCTCCCGGCTGGTGTTGTAATAAGGGCCGGTCAGCTCGTCCCGATTGGCAAATCCGATCGCGTGCACCAGGATGTCGATCTCGCCAAATTCCTCAACTGCCCGCTTGGTCACCCTTTCTATCTGTTCATCTTCAGCCACATCACATTCTTCGACGAATGTGCAGCCGATCGATTCAGCCAACGGTCGCACTCGCCGCTCAAGCACCTCCCCCGCGTAACTGATCCCGATCGTCGCTCCATTGTCATGAAATGCCTTGGTGATCCCCCAGGCAATGGAACGATTATTCGCCAACCCAAATATTAAAGCCGTCTTTCCACTCAGTAAATCCATTTCTCCTCCAAAATATTAATTCTCAAAGTGTTATAAAGCTCCTTCATATTGTCTGATTACCAATATCCAATAGCTAATATCCAAATTCAAAATATCCCGGCACTACCCGAAACCTCCACGGAATGCTCAACCACGGCTCGGGTACATTATTAAAACCCACTCTGGGCCCGGTAGTAACGCTCTGATCCGGAATTGGATCGTTTTCTTCGACAAATATCTGGGCTTCCGGCGCACACAAGTCGTGCCTGTAGTAACTCCCATCGATTGCCAGCGCCTGGCATATCTTTCCCGGCCCATCTGTCCAATGCTTGCGCGGTTGCGAACCCCGGCGGGAGGCAATCACCTCCACCCCCTCCGTGGGCCAGATGGCCCGAATGAGCACCGCTGCCGGAAAACCCTCTCGCTCGCAGACGAAGTTCAACATCCAGTGATTGCCATAAGTGAAGTAGACATACGTGAACCCCGGCGGGCCATACATGACCTCTGTACGCGGCGTACGCCCGGCTTTGGCGTGGCAGCCTTGGTCCTCTTCTCCCCGGTATGCTTCGGCCTCGATAATTATGCCACCGATCCGGGTGCCGTTTTCAAGCTTGATCAAGCGCTTGCCCAACAAATTTCTGGCCACCTGGGTCGTATCCCGGTTGAAAAAGCTGCGCATCAGGCGAGGTTTTTTTGACATAAGGTTATCTGGAAAAATCCATATCTGGCGATTAAATGCTTGGCAATCTAACAACTAGGTAAGCCACCCAGTTTCCTAAGGACATAGCTAATTATTCCGCGTTATTGCTACCAAAAAAAGGATTGTAGCATATGATTTTAACTACATTTGTCAACTTCCAAAAAGACCCTGTTTTTTTCGACACATTTTCACCTTTTCTTGCTTGGTAACTTTACAAAACTGAATAACTGACAAACTACAAAAAGAGCCTATATTTCCGAAATTAAAGAAATGGCGCGGGTTATCGCTTCAATTGAACCAGATCCTAATGATTACGCAAGGTGACTGGAACAAAAATTCCCGAGCAAATATCATTTGGTACAGGAAATGTACTTTTACTAATGGACAAGCGTTAGTGGATTGTGTTTTATTTCACTAATTTGATTTTGATTGTGAATTATTATACAATATGTCAGGAAGGTTATATTATTCCTGTTTACGTTGCAGGCGAGTCCAGATTAGAATATTTACCTGGAAAACAATTCATTTGTCACAGAAGCCGCTGACTTCCCGTCGGCGGTTTTACTTTGTGAAATTAGGGAGGTGATAAGTTGGATAAATAAGTAGAAATTTCCAAATTATTTCAAAAAATTGTGACCAATTCTAGAAGATATATAAGGAGATATCATAATGTACAAGAGAATAATTGCTATCTCATTTACCGCACTGCTATTAGTTGTTGCGGTAATGCCAGTTTCGGCTGAATATCCTTGGCCAGGAGAAGGGTTCGCTGGAGGAGGGATAGGTCTTGAATCAACAGGGGCGTCGAACAATACCAATATCCCTGGTTTAGGTGACGTTCTCTCAGGGGATATAAACAGCAATCTCCAGTATAGGGGGATCACAGACCGGGGTTGGCTGGGAGGAGGATTGGATACACCAGGTGAAGCTTGTAGAAATGAACGTCAAGAAACTGGATCATTGTGGTATGAGATCGAAGGGCTAACCCCAATGGAGCCCCCTGTTGGTGCTCTATCAGCCGGTCGTTCTTTAATTGGGAAGGATGATGGAGATGTACACCTAGAGATGGAGATTTGGGCAATCGTGTGGGATACTCAAACTCAAATGGGTTACCGACCAAATGGAAGAGGAAGTGTTCTAAGCATACCAGGTGTACTCGAATTAACCTACACATTGACAAATGTTGGAACTCAACCAGTCTTGGATTTGAAGTTTTACCAATTCCTTCACCCACACCCAAATGGCTCGTGCTGGAACCTACCGGATGGTACACCATCACACGAAGCTAGTGCCACATTCGGTGCTTATGATCCAAAGCTGTATAAGGTTGAGGATCCGAACTTTCCTGCTTCTCAGAATTTCAGGTTTGATTTGACCTTCTGGGCAGAGGATATCCACTATGATGGCGAAATCTTTCCTGGAAGTTCAGTGGGAATTGCAGCTCTAGAACCACCATCTGTGTGGGGAATGGGAGACGTTGGGACAATACCTGTTCCAGGAGAACCAGCACCTCCTGATTTTTGTGAAAACAATCCCGATATGATTTGGTGTCAGTTGGAAGCTGGCAATTTACCAAACCCCAAAGTAACCCGTTCAGGTCCTTTATCTGGACTTGCTGGAATCCTGGGTTGGGAAATGCCACGACTCAATTCAGGTCACTCAGTTGTTCGGCATGTGCTTTTCGCTGTGTCAAATGATCGACCACCTGAACCATAACCAAGATTCTTGCCAAATTTGTGCCAGATACTTATACCAGTATCTGGCACTTTCGAGCTTTGTGTCTTCTCAAACAGGCCAATCAGCCCATCAACCTCAGCGACTTCATTGGGTTGATGTTCGTACTCCTCTGCCATACTAATAACTTACATGGTCTCTGTTGATATCTTAAAAAAACTGTTTATATTCGTCTTTAGCAGGAATTACTCGTCATAATTCGAGTGAGCTTCGCTTTTCTATTTTTCGGCATACTATCATGAAGAACAATCTTCTTTATTACCGTCTTACTTCTTTTTTCTTCCTCACATTATTGTCTGTGATGGGCTGTAATGGTAAAGCGCCAAGCACAGGTCAAGATCCGCAGATAGGCTATCAACCATCAAGAACTTCAAATCTCATCACGATGTTTTTAGTTGGTGACGTTATGACCGGGAGAGGCATCGATCAAGTGCTTCCTCATCCGAGCGATCCCCTTATCTACGAGTCATATATGAAAAGCGCCAGAGGGTATGTAGAGCTTGCAGAGGAAATTAGTGGTCCGATTCCCAAACCCGTCGACTTTGCTTACATCTGGGGAGAGGCTCTGGATGAATTGGAAAGAGTGCAGCCGGATTTGAGAATTATAAATTTAGAAACCAGCGTTACCACGAGTGATGATTATTTGGAAGGGAAAGGTATCCATTATAGAATGCATCCAGATAATATCCACAGCCTGACAGCAGCCAAAATAGATTTTTGTTCGCTCGCAAATAACCACATACTTGATTGGGGACATGCCGGTCTCACAGAGACATTGGATTCATTGAAGAGAGCAAATATCAACTATTCAGGAGCTGGTCTGAACCTTCAGGCGGCAGAATCTCCAGCTGTGATGGAGGTTAATGGGAAAGGAAGAGTGATCCTGTTTTCGTACGGTTTGGAAACCAGTGGGATACCATTCAATTGGGCCGCTTCAGAAGACAAACCTGGCGTAAATCTTCTAAAGAACTTATCCGAACAAACTGTCCAATATATTAAAGGAAAAGTCGGGGCCGTGAAACAACCCGGAGACATTGTCGTCGCTTCTATTCATTGGGGCAGCAATTGGGGCTATGAGATTCCACCTGAACATAAAATTTTTGCTCATAAATTAATTGATGAGGCTGGGGTGGACGTAATTCATGGACATTCGTCTCATCATGTTAAGGGCATAGAGGTTTATCAGGGAAAGATTATTTTCTATGGCGCAGGTGACTTGCTCAATGATTACGAAGGGATTCGAGGCTATGAGGATTTTAGAGGTGATTTGGGTTTGATGTACTTCGTAAGCGTGGATCCATCAACTGGAAAGCTCGTTGATCTGCAAATGACGCCCACCCAAATAAAACACTTAAAAGTGAATCGAGCATCTAGAGCAGATGCGCTGTGGTTGAGGGAGGTCTTGATTAGAGAGGGAATAAAGTTAGGCACACGAGTGGATATGAATTCTGACAGTACATTAACGCTCAGCTGGGATTGATTCCTGGCGAGGTAAAGAAGGAAGGGGAAAAACTTAACCCGATTTGCAAATTATTCGTATTTTCGTTAACTTCAAAAAATATTGTCATTCTGAGCGAGCGAAGCGAGTGAAGAATCCCTTAAGCTCTAGATAGCAGCGGTCTTAGAGATACTTCGGCTCCGCTTTGCGGAGCCTCAGCATGACAATTTACTAGCGTATATCGAAACTTTTATATGACGTTACTTGTTTTCATTACTTGCCAATTGTTCACACCTTTCCCACAGAGAGCATATAGATGGCGGCCTCATCCTGCCCGTCCACCCCAAGCATTGAGTTGAGATTATCATCTAGAAAAGCGCCTACCGCGCAGGCTCCCATTCCCATCGAAGTTGCCACCAGGTATACATTTTGGCCTAAATGGCCCGCCTCTATCAAAGCGTAGCGGTATGAGCGTTCCTGGTACTTCCAACGCAGCCGCTGTAAGATGGCGGTAAAGACCAACACCAGATTAGCTTGCCCCAGAAACTCCTGCATCAATCCGTGACCAATGATTTTTCCACGCATGTCTTCAGCTCGCAACAGCTCCAGAGCATGATCTTTCACAGCATAATGATATAGACCCGCTTCCAACCCTTCCACCCTGTGGACGACCAGATAGACCTCGATTGGATACAGTGCCCCAGCTGATGGAGCAGACCGCAGTTTGTTTCCCCATCTTTCTTCGTTGATGCCTCCCGTGTTGTAGAGCAATCTGGAGAGCTCCTCAAGTGTCATGAGCTGGTTAGAGTATTTTCGCACTGAACGTCGTCGTTGGATAGCTTCTTCAGTGTACAAACCTTGAAAATCATCGGAATGGTGAAGAGGAACAGGTTTCGCCGAAGTGTATTCTTTATATAGAGATGGTCGGCTGCCCCAGTCAGCAATCGTGCCGAATAAACTCCGCAACTTAGGTTTGCTCCACTCGTGGTAAATAGTCCCCAAATCGGCTCCATATGGTAAATCCGGTTCCGGGCGCAGGAATCGACCCAGTGCAAAGCCCCCCAGTCCTCCCAGGATCAGACCAATGAAGTCACGGCGCGACAATGACGCAAAGTTAACTTCTACATACTCGGTCGATGCTCTGTTCTTACTTTCTTCCTTTGCTTGTAATGTTTTTTGTTGTTGAAGGGCAATTTCTGTGGAGATTGGCGATAGAGAGCGACGTCGTTTCCGAGGTTTTCTCAATCGCCAGCGCAGATAGGAAACCAACCGACCCCAGTGGAGATAAACATGGGCTAAGCCAATGAAAACCAAGGTGAATGCAGTGTATTTGTGGAAAACGAAGTCGTTGATATCCCACAGTTCGGATACAAGACCAGTAGCAGCAGTTATTGTGGCTACGACCAGAAGCCCTGCGCTAACCAAATAACTCAAGTCGTGTCGGGTCACTCTTGTATTCATGACACTCCAAAAACTGATTCAAATAACCGGGAAAAAGTGTGTATATGCTCCATTTAATTGACTTTGTAATTTCGAGATTGTCATTGTGTTTGAAATTTCAAGTACTTGATTTCCTAGACCTCTTTTTCCACTTCTTAAAATTCGACCCAATAGTGCATGTATCTTGATTTTAATCCTTTTTTGATCAACAATGCCGCATAATAGCCTCTGAAATCCTCAAACCATTTTAGTTACAACTCATCAGGCAGTACCTAAAAGTCTATGAAGGGGTGAGACCAACAGCTGGTATGATCCAAATAATCAGCGTGCCAATGGAGTTTTTGAATCAAATGACCATTAGGCCCAGACCTAGGGTATCATGATCTTTGGGAATGCAACCTTCGGCTGAGGAGATTGATGGATTACTCAAAGCCTGCGAAATGTTCCCTTTGCAACCGCTATTCCTCTCTCATAACAAAATCGATCAGCGCTTGTAGGAATTGCATTATCAACGATTTCACCAATGCCCACCCATACATTGAAGCAAGTCACCAAATCGCTCGCCAGGAATTCGGTCTTCCAGGCCAACCACCCCGACAACACAACGGCGTTTCCTGCAAACTGTGCAGCAATGAATGCCAGATTGGAGAAGGGGAATTTGGATTTTGCGGTCTGCGTACCGTTCAAAATGGTCGCTTGATCCACCTGGCTGGTACTCCTGCCGAAGGCATGCTGCATTGGTATCGCGATCCCCTGCCGACCAACTGTGTAGCTGATTGGGTTTGTGAAGGATCAAAACATCCGGGCTACCACAACCTGGCGGTATTTTATTCTAGCTGCACCGCGAACTGCCTTTTTTGCCAGAACTGGCATTACCGTCAAGCTAAACCTGGAAAAAATCCGACAATATCCGCCCTGGAACTAGCCTCACAAGCCAACCAGAGCACCTTTTGTGTGTGTTATTTCGGCGGGGATCCAACTTCCCAGATGCCGCACTCCCTGGCGACCTCCAAATACCTCGCTGAGCGAGGTGTTCGCATCTGCTGGGAGACCAACGGCATGCTGCATCCAAAACTCTTGAAGCGTGCATTGCAATACTCCTTTGACACCGGTGGCTGCATCAAATTCGACCTTAAAGCCTTTGACCAAGGTCTGCATATTGCTCTAACCGGGGTATCCAACCAGCAAATCCTCAATAACTTCGCGATGGCTGGGGAACGGTATAACGAGCGACCAGAATTACCCTTGGTCCTCGCCAGCACGTTACTCGTCCCCGGATATGTCGATGCTGATGAAATCGCCTCAATAGCGGCCTTTATTGCTGCTATCAATCCAGATATCCCCTATTCCCTATTGGCTTTTGCCCCAAATTTCTACTTGTCCGATCTTCCCTGCACCTCTGTCTCCCAAGCAATAGATTCCGAGAAAGCTGCTCGCCAGGCGGGCTTGACAAATGTGCACATTGGCAACCGCCATCTGTTAGGATGGGGATACGGAGACTAACCATCTAAATCCGACTCAAATAACCATGAATCACAATTAATTAAGCAGGTAGTGCGCACAATCTGCTGAATTAAAGGGATCCACCCTGAACAGTTGGTGGTTTTTTATTAGACCTGGGACTGTCAACGTGGGTATTCAAGCAGCAAGTATTGTGATAAATCAATGATGGGAATTATCACCTGCAAGAAAGGTAATCGCTTGATATTGCTAATCATCCATGATCAACTCGATGTGATAACCTGGGAGCCAGGCGCGAATGTCAATCAGTTTCACGCATGCAACAATTTGCTCGTCTACTTCCAAGAACTCTTGAATGGCATTCTTGGCTTGGAATAATAAATCCCAATTAAAAAAAGTATTCTCGCGATCGAGTGGGATCGCCAATGGATATATCTGAGCTTCCATTAAATCTTGGAAGACATGTGTACCAAGTGAAGGCTCGGGTCCAGTCCCGATTTCTTTACCAGAAAGTTCAACCAGGGCTCTGGCGTTATGAATATCTGCTAACTTACGACACGCCAAGATCTAGGTTGGTTGATCCCCAGCGACCTGAGTCAAGGCGTTCAATTCCCGAGAGAGACGTCGAATCCTTCGTTCGTTTAGAGTTTCCATTGAGAAGCCAAGCAAATCAAAAGGTGCAGATCCTGATACCGAGTAATGACGGCTGTAATTAGTTTAGCCAAAATTAACCTAAAACACAATCGGATTTCTGATCCTGCTTATTTCTTTTATTTTATTGGAGATGTTATGAAAGTTCATGAACCTAAACATCTTAAAATGCAATCTTAATTAACTTTTCGATTAGATAATTAGGAATCTTTTCCCATTTCTGATTAGGGATATCCGCAAATCCACCATCTTACACAATTGTAGTTTCCCACCATTGACCAATTTATTTGGCACTTTGACTCTCAAGCACAGTGGCGTTTTTCAATCCTTACCCGGGCAACAATCAGCATGGATGCATGCTAATTCGAGTAATCTGGCAATCCATAATTATCCCTTATACCGTGCTGGTAATTATGGGTAGATCACGCATGGTTTTAAGACCCGGAGAGGCATTGATCACCCGGGGTATTGCATTAACTGTGATCGCAGCTGTGGCAATGTCGCCATTAGTGCCCCTCAGGTGAATCTCTAAATCAGGCTTCCCCGAAATAATGATAGTATCCCCTTCATTCTCTTCATCAAGGGCTGCGATAAATGTGAGCGTCAAGAATTCACCATCCCTTGAAAATCCACGTGCGGTTTGTTTCAGCCCTCTCACCTCGCCTTCTCGGACTGAGACGTAATCCGTTTTGATTGATTTTTCAGCTATGATGGACTCCACACTTTCCTCATAGCGATAAAGTTCTTTTCCCAAAGTGTCAAAGATCATTCCCGCAGATTCCGGTAGTCCAACATGCCCCATTTGTCCCTCAGTCATCTTTGCATTAAAGTCTGCACTGGTCATCCCTGAGCCAATCTTAACCTGGAATGGACCGCGCCTCCCTGATGCATTGATAACTCTGGTCACCTCGATCCGCTCAACTTGCTCACAAATCGCGGTTAGGTAGAGGGGCAGAGAATCCATCAAAAAACCTGGATTTACCCCTGTGCTTAAAACGGTTTTTCCAACCGCTTTAGCTGCAGAATCGATCTCTTTTGCCTCCTCGACATGCTCTAACCAGGGAAACGAAAGTTCCTCTGAAATGGAGACGATATCGTAGCCAGAACCCAGAATTTCCAGGATTTGATCTTTAAACAATTCGAAATATGAATTGGTTGTATGGCATACCATGTCAGCTTCTGATGAAACTCGAGAAAGTTTCTCAACAACTGGAATCCCAATTCGATGGTTCAGACCGATCACTTCCCCCATATCTCTATCGATTTTGTTAGGGTGGTTGTCCACACCACCAACCAGTTCCAATGCTGGCCGTTGGACAATCAATCGAGCGACTGCACTACCAATCGGACCCAGTCCAAATTGGATTACCCGGATTTTCTCTGGCATGATTTTCCTCCACTTGAAACGAAAGACCGGAAAAAATAACAGGTATTTGTATTACAAATAAGGGATCAATCGACCAAAATATTCATTGGGTAAATCTGTTCAATTGAAGAAAAGAATTAGAAAGGATTTACAAATAATCTCGATCTTTTAATAGTTCCATTAATCGGATTTTCGCGAAATACTAACTAAATATACCCTGATGAGAAGTGCACCTTTAGTGCAACTCGAAACTCATCCTTTCGCAAGGGATTCATCATCAACCGAATAATTACCACCCCTCGGGTGGATCCATATATAGTTGTGTCCAGCTTCCTACAAAGATCCTACAACACCATCCGGCTCAGTCTTTGCCGTCGTACTTGAAAGATACTTTCACTTTCGTTCGATAGACTTGTACTTTGCCATCCTCTAGTTGCATATCCAGTTCCACAACTTCAGCTATGCGAAGATCCCGCAAAGATTCAGCAGCTTTTTCCACTGCGGCAGCTCCAGCCTTCTCCCACGACTCCGTGCTGGTACCAACCAGTTCGATTACCTTGTATACGCTCTCCACTTTTCGACCTCCTTTTGCATTATTGTCCCTCTAAGAATCACGATAATTGATTATATCAGTAAGATGAATCCAAAATCTGGGATGCTTCCGATGAATTTTGCTACAACCCAAAGCCTTGTTCGACACATTGCCTGGAGAATTGTTGTTCATTGATGGAAGTGGATTTATCTCAAAACTGTACTGCAACTGGATGTTTCAAAGATCTAAATTTAGAGTATAGATTTAATCAGGTACAGATCTTTTTAAATATTAAATGGGTTCAATGATGGAATTGAGTAAAACAGGGTACGCGCATGAATTGGTGGTATGTTTCGATCATTCTTTATCCTGGCGAGGTGAACTTCGCCGAGGGTAAACGTTCAAGGAGGGCTTAGCCCAGCAGATACGAACTAACCAGACTGAGGCAGGCTGCAACACCGAGGTTTCTACCACTTGTGAAATTGTTTCGGGATATGGAGGGATCCTTATTGAATGGATAATACCCCATTTGGAAGGCTTGAGAGATCTCCTTTCACATTTTTACATTTCTTGGCTACCATTGTGGGGTGAGCATCGTTGGTCTTTTACTCTCGAAAAGGCAGATAAGGTATCAATATCTTACCTTTCGTGTTTGCTTAATTCTTGACCGTCTCATTCATAGTGAATTTGCCAATGAATTTAACATTTCCGTTAACCGAAAAGGCTGTGTTGCCTCAATGAACACAGCCTTTTATGTTTAATATTCTGGCCAGATTTGAATTGCATCCCCTGTATGGCTTGTCCCGCCATTGCGGGAGGACCGGCGACCTCACGGACCCGAACCGTTTAACAAAAGTCCCCTACCAAAGACCTCACGGTCGCCTTCTTTCAACATTCGTGTGCCCTTTGGTATTTCGATCCGTGTACCCCCTGGTTTGTTAATATCCTATATCATCTGTATCAACAAAATATACTCTCTATACGATTTTATCACAACCGATAATATTTCCCAAATTTTCTGATCATCAAAAAACCTGTTTTATCAACAGATTTGGTTCAACATACGACGAATATATCCATGTTTGAATCAACGACCTCACGGACTAGGGTTCAAGTCCTGGTGGGATATAAAAATGAATTATTTGTTTGCACCTATAATCCCACATGTCATTTAACCAAATCGGATACGGGCTTATGACCAAACGATTATAGGTTCTTTTCCTATCGGGCAACAATATTACAATCGATTTCTAAATGATATTGGACCCAGGGTTTGCAACCTCATATATGTGAACCGGGGGTAGTGGGAACTCGCATGATCAGATCCTCGATCAGCGATGATCGCCTGGGCGCGGGGTTACTACGCAGCGTGGAGACTTGTCGTAACGTTGGCCCGCCACCCTGCGCGTCAAGCTTGGGATTGAGCCATTTTATATATAGATAATGTGCGCCTCTTGGCAGTGAGGCGAAGGATTACTCTGACGGTGGTTCTACCCCAAGAGCCGCCAGGAACCCCTTCACG
>JBFFEL010000057.1:0-23609 GCA_041558875.1 Anaerolineales bacterium | reverse complement strand
GATCTCCAAAGCCAGTGGTCGTCTTCAAGGCGAATATCGGGGAATTGGGCAGAAACATCGCCCAATCGCATACCGCCTCACTAGCCAGCGATGACAAGATTGTCGAAGCTGCCTTCCACCAGGCGGGGATCATCCGGGTCAATGATGCCACCACGTTTGGCAACAACTTAAAAATCCTGGGGTTGCCCCCGCTGCGGGGCAAAAACCTGGCGATCATCTCCCGTTCCGGGGGGCATGCGGTGATCGCGGCGGATGCCACCGAGCTGGCCGGGTTTAACCTGGGGCATTTTCCAGAGAGCTTTTTGCGGGAGATAGAGCAGCACTTTCGCGCTTCTGTCATCCGTCTGACCAACCCGCTCGACTTGGGCGACTTGTTCGACCTGAACGTTTACGCCCAAATCGTCGAACAGACGCTGCAGCTGGAGGATGTGGATGGTCTCGTATTCCTGCACACCTCACTCTCCGAGGCGGAAAACATGACCAGCAGGAAATTGCTAGATCGCATGATCGAGCTGGTCGAAAAATATGATAAGCCGGTGGCGTATTATATTTCTGCTTCGGCTGAAGAAGTCAATTACCTGAAGCAGAACTACGATTTTCCGATCTTCACCCAGGTTGTGGAGACGATCCGCGCCCTGCAGATGAGCAATCACTACTATGTGCGATCGGGGAAAATCCGCTCGAAAGCTGAAATTCCAACTTACAAGGTAAACCGGGGAGGCGTTGAAGAACTGATCGCCAATGCAATAGCTGAAGAGCGCGATTTACTGATATCGGAGGCGCTGCAGGTGCTGGAACATTATCAGATCCCAACGGTACCCAGCGTGATCGCGATGACGGTCGACGAAGTGCAATCTGCGGCAGATAAACTCGGGTATCCTGTGGCGATGAAGATTATCGCTGAACAGATCTCGCATAAGTCTGATGTGGGCGGCGTGCAGCTGAACCTGCACAACAGCCAGGCAGTGGCGACAGCTTTCGAGGATATGATGGCCCGCATCCACAAGGAGTACCCGGAAGCAAAACTGGACGGGGTCCTGGTTCAGCCGATGGTCACCGGCGGCAGGGAGTTGATTCTGGGTGGGCGGCAGGATCCCCAGTTTGGACCGATTGTGCTGGTTGGATTGGGAGGCATATTTGTCGAGATTTTCGAGGAGTCCCAACTGCGGGTAGCGCCATTAGCCAGACGCACAGCCGTAGAGATGATCGAAAACCTGCGCGGCTACCAGATCCTGGCGGGGGCGCGAGGGCATAAACGGGTGGACATTGAGGCTGTGGTTGAGACCTTGCTGAAACTTTCTCAACTGCTGATGGATTTCCCTGAAATTAAAGAATTAGATATCAACCCGCTGCGCGTCTTCCATGAGGAAGAAGGCTGTCGGGCGCTGGATGCGCGTATTATTCTGGATTTATAAACGATATTTTTGATGCACCCGAATCAATAAGATCAGAATACTTAAACCGGCAAGCTCGTGATTTGGGTGCTCGAATCGCTGGAGGTCGAGATTATTGGCACAAGTGAAGTGAGCTATTACGGCAGCCCCACTGTGACCGAAAACATCACCGGTAATGGGAGTTTGACCAGTCTCGGTGAGAAGTAAATACCTTGTGGATATTGACCTGAAGCGGAAAAAGGTGAAATAATTAGGTAGGGAGGTGTAGATGGAGAATAATATATAATGTTTTTTTCGAGGTACTAATCAAAGGAGAGTAACATGAGCAACGAAAAAGTTCGCACAGAAGAATACCGGGTCAGCGCAGATGAAACCGTGGCGAAAATCAAGGAACTGATCGCCGAGGGCAATGTTCGCAGGATTATCATCCAGAGCGAAGAGGGCAGAAACCTGATCGAATTTCCACTCACGGTAGGTGTTGCAGCTGCGGCAGGTGTCCTATTGCTTGCACCGCTATTAGCAGCAGTTGGCGCGCTGGCTGCAATCGTCACCGATCTCACCATCGTTGTCGAAAGAGAAGAATAACAGTTCGGAGACTGTCTGAGTAAGAGCCTTGGCCCGCAGGGCGAGGCTCTTCTCAGTATCTAAAGTTTCGGAGGAAAAATCATGTTTGATAGTAAGATGCCTGACCACGAGATGATCGTGATCGCGTTTGATAATGAGTACGAGGCTCAGCAAGTTTTGGATTCGCTCAAGGCCATGGAAAAGATGGACGTGGTAGACCTGAAAAATGGGGCGGTGATCGTGAGGTCCGAGTCCGGGCAGGTAAAGATAAATGAAACCAGCGATTTCGATACCAAGCAAGGCGCGATTGGTGGGGCGGTAGCTGGTGCGGTACTGGGTTTGCTGGGCGGTGGTCTACTCAGGGGCGCTCTACTCGGAGCAGCGGGAGGTGCGGCAGCTGGAAAATTCGTCGATCTAGGACTGGAAGATGATTTCTTGAAAGAAGTCGGAGATAACCTGGGACCCGGGACGTCGGCAGTGGTAGCCCTGGTGGATTTTGAGCAGGTTGACCAGGCGATGGCAGAGCTGGATAAATTCGCTGGCGGTCACATCATGCGCCATACACTGAGCGACGAGGTTTATGCCAAGCTCTCTGAGGCGGTTGAGGATTAGCGACGTCTAATCCGCGCCTATGAAGATGGTTTATTCCACATAGACGATCTTTCCCCAGTTGGAAAGCGATCTTTGTTGAATTTCAGGGATCTGCCTGAATAAATACCAGGAGTTATAAATGGATTGTTTGCGTGTCGTGCTCTCGTTGATCATTCCTCCAGTGGGAGTTTTTCTCCAGGTGGGCTTTGGCTTCCACTTTTGGTTGAACATATTATTGACTTTAATAGGCTATATTCCAGGATTAGTGCATGCCATCTGGATCATCGCCACGCGGTGATCATCCATGCCCACTTTTCTTGAGTCGGCTGGCTATATTATGTCGCTGCCTGAGCGGACGATTCGGGCTTTAGGGGCCAGTATTGGCGGTACAGTTTACGAGGCGACAGAAGTATTATTTCCCAGCTGGGTGCGCCGGTCACGTTTCTACCAGGGTCTGGTCGTTGGAACACTACGTATTGCCATTGAACTGATAGGGGGTGTATCTGGAGTCTTACCATCCGATGATATGGGTATACAAGAGTTCACTATGCGTAAGGCGGCTGGCACAGGCATCGAAATGGCCGGCTTCCTAACCATCGGTTGGTCACCGATCTGGTTGTTTGCTGTTGTCGCCGATCTGAGCGGCGGCACTCGTGCCTATCTCCAGGAACTGGTCTCGGAGCTGAAGGGCGATGGAATACTACCAGAAGATGCTGATGTCTCTTCAGTTGAGGAACTGCTCGATGCCCTGGAAGGGAGTTCGGGCATAATGGCAGAGGCACTCGATGTACCTCCGCTAAGTGTTGAAGATATGCGTAGTTCGTGGGATGAGATGCGGGAGCATGCCACCGACTTGCCAGATGCAGATGAACTAACTAGTCTCTACGCCGAACTGCAAGCGACAGCAGAACGAGAGGATCGCTCCATCCAATTCATTTCATCCATGATCGCGTCAGGTGCCCTGCGGGCAGGTGTCAATTTAGGGCAGGTGCATATCTTCGATTACTACCAGGACGCACTGCAGACTATTAACAGGGAAGGCTTGCCCTTCTACTTCAGGCGAGTTATCAAGCCTTACTATAAAGCAGCAAAAAGCCATTTTGACTCTCAGCAGCTAACTTATACTGAACGTCTTTTGGGACGACGCCATAAGATAATGGATAATTCGGTGATCGAATAATTGAGAACTAATGATATTGCAGATGAGAGAGCCAATATGAATACATTGAAACACCTGGCCCATCTTATCTACCGATTTGTCGTCCTATGGATTGTAGATGTCATTTCTTTGTTGGCGACAGCCTGGATCATACCTGGCATCAGTATTAATCCGGTGGGTTCGAGACCTGTCATCGTGGTGGCCGTATCAGCGGCGCTATTGTTAGGTATTGTCAACTTGCTGGTAAGACCGTTGATCTTGCTGCTGGCTTTGCCTTTGGGTTTTTTCGTTATGTTCGCGGTTGGTTTTTTGATCAACGCAGTAGTGCTGCAAATCACAGCCAGTTTATTGTTGGGCTTTGAGGTCTCCAGCTGGTGGACCGCTTTTATAGGCGGTTTTTTTCTGGCAGTTATAAACACAATCATTACAACATTTTTAACCATCGATGATGATGATTCTTTCTATGAGGGCTTAGTCGAACGGTTGGCGATGCGGCGAGCCGTCTCAGATGAGGAGGAAGATAAGCTCGGTCTGGTGATGCTGGAGATCGACGGCCTGAGTTATTGGCATATCCAAAAGGCCATCGAAGAGGGCTGGATGCCGACTCTCAAGGAAATGCTCGATCAGGAGAGCTATCAGATCTCGCGCTTCGACTGTGGTACACCCGCCACTACCCCAGCCTGCCAGGCCGGAATACTGCTTGGAAACAACCACGATATCCCGGCTTTCCGGTGGTTTGATAAGGATCAGGACAGACTGATGGTGGCCAACAATGTGGCTGAGGAAATTGAACCGCACCTCTCCAATGGTCTTGGACTCGTGCGAGAAGGCTCCAGCATTGGCAATATGTTCAGCGGAGATGCGAAAAAGTCGATCCTCACCGTTTCTAAGCTGCGTACGGGCAGCGAAGAAGACAAGAAAAATCGTGCTGACGATATCTACCTCTTGATGATCAACCCCTATTTTTTCATGCGCACGCTGGTCTTGTTCTTCACCGACGTGATCCGGGAACTATGGCAAGCCTGGCGACAAAAAATTCAGGACGTTCAGCCACGTCTCAACCGCTTGCACAAAGGATATCCTTTCCTGCGCGCGGCCACGAACGTCTTCCTGCGAGATCTCTCAGCGTACCTGATTATCCTGGATATCATCCGCGGCGTTCCGGCTATTTACACCACTTTTGTCGGCTATGATGAGGTTGCCCATCACTCTGGTCCATGGACCCAGGATGCTTTTAAAACCCTGAGCCAGTTCGATCGAACAATTGCCCGCATCCGGCAGGTGATCAAAGATAAAGCCTCGCGCCCCTATGAGTTATTGCTCCTTTCCGATCATGGGCAGTCCTTTGGGGCGACCTTTAAACAGCGCTACGGGATGAGCTTATTAGAGTACATCCAAGAGTTGCTGCCCCATGGCACAGACGCTGTTGAGACGGGAGGCGGAGACGATGGCAGTTTATCGGTAGTGGCGATGATGGGTGAATTGGAGAATATCAAAGAATGCTGTGAGGGAAGCAGAGCCGGTATGGCGGTGGTGAACAGAACCCAGGGGGCTATGCAGAGTAATGTAAATCGGCAACCGGCAATGCAAGAAGTGAAGCCTGCCAACGTGACGGTCTGCCACAGCGGCAACCTGGCCCAGGTCTATTTCGATGTGTTCCCCAGAAAGGTTACCTTGAACGAGTTGAATGCTGCCTATCCAAGTATGGTCGACACGTTGGTAGACCACGAAGGCATTGGTTTTGTGGTGGCTTATGGTGATGATGGAGAACCACTCGTTTTTGGTGAAAACGGAGCCCGCAATCTGTACACCGGCGATGTCACTGGGGTGGATCCACTTATTCCGTTTGGTGATGTGGACTTGCGCGCCAGGCAATTGAAGCGTGTGGCTGATTTCCCACACGCCGGAGACCTGATTATTAACAGCACCTTGTATCCAGACGGCACCGTGGCTGCTATGGAAGAACTGATCGGCAACCACGGGGGTTTGGGAGGTGAGCAGACGGATGCTTTTATCTTCCATCCCGCCGAAATGGAGGTTCCGGAGACCTTTAATTCATCCGACATGTTTTCCATTCTCGACGCGCGTCGTGATATCCCGGCCCAGTCCCCGAAACCGATTGCCGAATCGATCGAAGAGGAAGTGATGTCCTGGGCGATTTCGACGATCGCCGAAGGCCTGACCCAGGTTCCTTCCTGGCTCAACCAGGCCGCGCGTACAATCACACTCGATCGAGCGACCTTTCGTGCTGTTGCAAACAACCCCTTTATGACTGGACCAGCTATATTGATTGCTTTCCTCGCCTCAGCCCTTCAATCGATCCTCAATGTGGGTGGATTGGATGTGCTGGATCTCCTATCGAGATATGTCTTCTGGTTTGTCGGAGTTCTGGTTGTCTCAGGAGGGGCACGCCTGTTGGGAGGCAAAGGTGACTATCCTGCTACCCTCAGGATGATGGGCTTTGCCCAGAGCGCATTTGTTATTGAACTGCTAAGTTTCATCCCGCCATTAGCATCGATCGCAAATTTTATAGCCGTGATCGTAGTATTCTTCGCCACCTGGATTGGCATTTCGGAGGCACATGGATTAAAAGGCTGGCGCTGTTTAATCTTGGCATTAGCCGCTTATGGGGTGTTTTCCGTTGGTATTGCGATATTGGGCTCATAAATTGATAGTGTCGAACAACCCTTATTCGATTTATAGAGATAGCTAAGTTTACCGTCTAGGCAATCAAAAAGAAAAATATCATGAACGCACTACAAAAAACAGGCCAGGCTTCCAAGTACCTCTTTGCGACGCTAGGAGCAACCCTGATTGGGGCGAAGCCGCCGAAACCTCCTGAGAGAGCGAACGACTCGATTGAGCTGGAGGTGAATTCATTGAATATCTCGGGAATTCGCGACGTTTAATTTCAGATTAATGGTACATTAATAAATACGGAATATAAGGAGGCTGAAAATGGATAAGATTAAAGCACTGGTCTCTTTGTTGGTAATTATATTGCTGGTGGCTTGTGCGCAAGTCACACTCACCGGGTCGGGGAATGTCGTCACCCAGGAAGAACCCATAAGCGGCTTTGATAAAGTTGACATCAGCCACTCTTTCAGCGTGGCTATCACCCAGGGAGAGGACTTCAGCGTGGTCATCCGCGTCGATGATAACCTGGTCGAATATCTGGATGTCACGAAACAAGGCAGCACCTTGAGGATCCGTTTTGAACCGACCCGATCCTATAATATCTTCGATGCAACCATGGAAGCCGAGATCACCATGCCTGAACTGGCGGGATTGGAGCTCAGCGGGGCAAGCGATGCGCGGGTGAGCGGATTCGAATCCACAAAGTCGTTAACAATTGATTTATCCGGAAGCAGCGATTTGCGCGGCGATATACAGGCTGGAGATACCAGCATTGATGCTTCCGGCAGCAGCTCAGCCACGTTGTCCGGATCAGCAGGAGATGTTTCCGTAGATGCTTCTGGGAGCAGTGATGTTGACCTGGCAGATTTCCCCGGGGCAGATGGCGAAGTAAGTGCCAGCGGGGCGAGCACCGTGACGGTGAACCTGAGCGGAAGATTGGATGCGGATGCCAGCGGCAGCTCAGATGTCTATTACCTGGGTAACCCGGAGTTGGGCAGTATCGACACCTCCGGTTCCTCGAGCATTCAATCCCGGTAAAGGCATAAAGTAAATTGTGAACTGAGGAGGTGCAGGTAAGGCAAGAAATACTGAACGTTGAACACCAGACAAGATTCTTCCACGGTATGGAAAAATATTTCATACGCAGCGTGCAGGATTTTAAAAAAACTCAGTAGTTCAAAAGGAGAGCAATCATGGATACTCAATCTAAAAGGTCCGGTTTGGTGTTGGGAGTCTTGCTGATCGTATTTGGGGTGTTGGCGCTCCTGGACATCTATATTGATCTGGGCGCATGGGTTTGGGTCGCAGTTCTTACAATTGGGGGATTGGCAGTATACGCGGTTTACGCTGTGGACCGGACTGAGAAATGGATGCTGATCATTTCTTACGCCATGCTGGCCGTAGCTGGCTTGGTGTCTTTACTCACTCTGGGGGTGCTGCAAGATGCCTTCGTGGCTACCTATGTGCTGCTGGCGATCGCACTGCCTTTCTTTGTCGGCTTCCTTTTTAATCGCTCGAATTGGGGCTTACTGATCCCGGCCTATGTGCTGACGATTATCGGGGTGATGGTGCCCCTGATCGAACTAGGAGTGCTTGAGGATACCCTGATCGCAACATACATTATGCTGGCGATCGCTATTCCTTTCTTCGTGGTGTATCTACTAAACACCAAGAATTGGTGGGCGCTCATCCCTGGCGGTATATTAGCGGTTATCGGGCTGGGATTTCTCATCGCCGAAGCCTCGGTGGAGTACATTTTTGCGGCCGGATTGATCGTGGCCGGGATCTTAATCGTCGTTCGCCAATTCATAAGAAGAGAAGAACCACCTCAGGTGGAAGAACTGACTGAAGAAGAAACGCAAGATGAATGATTGGTTGTCATTGCCAGACAATTATAAGGAGAGTGCAGTATAACGACAGAAACAAGTGTTGAGATTAAGGATAAGCAGAGAAAGCGCGTGGCGGACGGAATCTCTGGCGGCATTTTCCTGATCAGTTTGGGTGTTCTGCTTTATACCGGCTGGTGGTGGCCAGGGATCATGATCGCCCTGGGTCTTTCCGGCAGTGCTTCATTGATCTTTCGCGGCAGAATCTGGCAGGGAATCCTCACCTTAGCTTTCTTCTGCGCCATACCAATTGGGATCTGGATCATCAATGAGACCCAGATATCCTGGACCCTGGTTGGCGCCTTCATCCTGATTGGACTTGGCGTGATCACGATTGCAAAGGTGTTCTTCTTCCGAGAAACGTAATTTCTAAAGCCCTGGAGTAAGCGATGGAGAATACAATAACTAGCAGGGAAAAGTCGGCGCGCTTATATTATCTCGACTGGCTGCGAGTACTTCTCCTCCTGGGAGTCTTCCTTTATCACGTCATCAGACCCTTTGATCCGCTAATAGACTGGCACATTAATAACGCGGAACAAAGTGTCACTATTTTGACTATCCTGCTCCTTGTCAATCCCTGGGGAATACCGCTGTTCTTCATGGTGGCAGGCGCAGCCAGCTTGTTCGCCCTGACCAGGCGAAGCAACCGGCAGTTCATCAGCGAGCGAGTGACGCGGCTGCTGATCCCCTTCATCGTGGGCTCCATCTTGCTAACCCCATTTCAGAAGTATCTTGAGGCACTGCACAAAGGGACCTTCGAAGGCTCTTTCCTGAGCTATCTCCCCGAATTGCTGAATGGGCTCATCTCAAGTAACTGGTTCACCCCACTCGTGTTCGGCAGGTGGGGGCTGCACCTCTGGTTTCTGGGTTTCTTGTTCGTGTATTCTCTGCTGGCATTGCCGATTTTTCGCTGGTTAAAGGGAGAGGGGGGAATTAAAGTCATTGCCCGGCTGAGCCGGCTGGTCGAGGTGAGGGGAGGCATCTTCATTTTTATCCTGCCCCTGGCGCTGGCCAGGATTCTTGTACAGCCATTCTACCCAGTAGAGGAACGTGGCTGGCTGGATTTTGTGTACTTCTTTTTATTTTTCGTCCTGGGTTATACCCTCTATTGCGACGATAGATTTTTAGGAGCCGTGCGCAGGGATCGCTGGCTGCTGTTCGCAGGCGGGATCCTGGGATTGGTCATTTTTTTTGGATTGTTCGCAGCTTTTGGCGATGTCGCTTTCGAGTGGGGGATGAGGTTTGTGGTACCCTGGTCGATCATCCTCATTTTTGCCTTTGTGCTGATGAGCTGGGGTTGGGCTCTGGATGTGCTCTACCTGGGAATGAAATACCTGAATTTCACCAACAGGTGGCTTGAATATGGAAAAGAAACCATTATGCCCTTTTACCTGCTCCACCAGCCGGTGATCATCGTTATTTCATTCTTCGTGGTGCAGTGGGAAACAGTAATCCTGGTGAAGCTGCTCGCGATTTTAGTCAGTTCCTTCTTGATCACCCTGGGCCTGGTTGAGGTGCTGGTCCGCCCCTTCAGGCCAATGCGGCGGCTGTTTGGGATGAAACCCAGGCGTTCCCCAACGTCTCAACCGGCATAGCACAGGTTATCTCCTCCTGTAATTTTATAGGACAAAACTTAAAACGGCCAGAAGATCGGCATCACCAAGATTACCACCACCAGGATGACCAGGGTGAGGGGGAGACCTAGCTTGATGTAGTCACTGAAACGGTAGCCCCCCGGACCCATGACCAAAAGATTGGCTGGATGGCCAACGGGGCTCAAAAAGGCCGCTGAAGCCGCAATCGCGACGGTCATCATCAAGGTGTAAGGCGAGATGCCCAAATCGTTGGCGGTGTTCAGCGCGATGGGTGCCAGCAGCACCGCGGCGGCGGGGTTTGGCATGACCTGGGACGTGAGAGAGGTCAGAATATACAAGCCTGCCATCACAGCAGTGGGTCCATATACCCCAAGCAAATTCACCATCCAGGTGGCCACAAAGCTGGCCGCCCCGGTTTTCTGCATGGCGATCCCCAAGGGGATCATGCCGGCGATCAGGAAGACGGCTTTCCATTCAATGGCCCGGTAGGCTTCATCCATGGTCAGGCAGCCGGTCAGGACCATCAACGCCACCCCTACCACTACCATGATGGCGATCGGTACCAGGCCGAATATGACCGGGGTGAGTACGATGGCCATGATCAGTACAGCTAACCAAGCCTTATTGATCCTAGGAGCTTCCTGGGCTCCCTCGGTCAGGACCAGGAAATCCGGATCGCTGCCCAGGAGCTGAATGCGCTCCCGGGAGCCGTAGAGCAGGAGGGCATCCCCAAAGTGCAGGGCCATCTCGCCCAGGTTTGCGCGGAAGGCGCGGCCTTCTCGCCATATAGCCAGCACGCTGAGCCCATACTTGGCTCGAAAGTGAATCTCACGCAGATTCTTGCCAACCAGAGTAGTATGCGGGGAGAGGACTGCTTCCTCCAGGCCAACTTCAGCGGTTTCGATGTCAGAGAACTGCGGTATCGGCTCGGTATCGATGCGCAGAGTTTGCAAGCCGTCAACCGTGCGCAGATCTTCGCGTGTCCCTCTGATCAGTAAAGTGTCCCCAGCCTGCAATCGTTCGTCTGGCGCGGGCATCAGCTGTGATTTGCCATCCCGGATGATGCTGAGCACCCCAAAGCCGAAGGCATCACCCAGCCGGCTGTCGGTGAGCGATTTGCCGACCAGGGTGGAATCTTCAGGGAGGCGGACCATCATCAGCCGCTCTTCAAGCTGGTAAACCTGGGCGGCATGAGCGGGTGAGACGATCAGGTCTTTCTCCTGGCTAATCGCCTCCAGCTGGGCCTGCTCGCCTTGGACCAGCAGCTTGTCTCCAGCCTGGAGGGGAATTTTCTCGAGATTGGTGTTCCAGACAGTCTCCGCTCGACGGATGGCGAGCACGATTACGCCGTAACGCTGGCGGAAGTTGGCCTGCCGCAGGTTTCGGTTGACGAGGAATGACTTGGGGGTGATTTCCACCTCAACCATTTCGACCTCAGGGGAGATCAATTTCTCAAGGGAGATTTTCTCTTCTTCAACGACCAGATGCTGGTGGCCAATTAATTCGGTTAGCTGCTCCATGTTCCCTTCGACGAGTAACCTGTCTCCCGACTGCAGGACAGTTTCGGCATCGGGAGCCAGCCGGGTTTGCCTGTCCTGGATGATGGCGATCACGTTCAAGCCCAGGATCGAGCCTAGCTTGCTATTAGCGAGGGTCTTGCCAGCCAGGCTGGAATCCTCTGGCAGATAGATGACATCCATACTGTCCTGCAAATCATATAACTCGATGAAATCCTCCTGTCCGCCGCGCACGGTCTCGCGCTCGATATCCCGGCGAGGCAGTAGACGGCGCCCCAACAAGACCATGAAGACCACCCCTGAGATAAGCACCAGCACCCCTGTAGGGGTATAGTCAAACATGCCAAAGGGTTCCAGGTTGGCGGCGTGCAGCGCTTCGCTGATCAAGATATTGGGGGGCGTCCCAATCAACGTGGTCAGGCCGCCCATCAAGGCCGCAAAAGCCAGGGGCATCAACAGTTTTGAAGGAGGGATATTGGTGCGCCGGGCAATATCAATCACCACTGGCAGGAAGAGGGCGGCCACGCCGATGGAGTTCATAAAACCGGATAAGACCCCCACCATGAGCATGACGAGCAGGATTATTTTTAGTTCACCGTTTCCTCCCAGGCTCAGAACCCGGTTCCCTATAATCCCAGCTACTCCGGTCCGGGCAAGACCAGCGCTGAGGATCAGGACCGCCCAGACGGTGACTACTGCGGCATTGCTGAATCCCGACAGCGCCTCAACCGGGGTAAGAATGCCGGTTAGCGCCAGGCTGGCCATCACCAGCAGGGCAACCAGATCGACGCGTACCCGTTCGGTGATGAAGAGTAAGACAGCCAGGGCGGTGATGGCAAAGACGATTGCAATCTCTATGGTCATGGGAAGCCTATTCTTATCTGTGGGTGGTCTAATTCTACCTCGATTGCTGTTTACCGATACGTTGTTTACAGGAACTGGTCGTCAGAATGGTAATGCCTTTTTGTTTATGAAATATCAGGAGGGTAGCTTTATCCCTTCTCTGCAGGCGGCGACTTAGAAAGTCGCCCTACATAATTCTTGAAGATAGTCTAGATTTCCAGCTGGCGGCATAATTGAGCAGAAACCGGGTTTCTCCGAAAAGCCTGGTTTCGTGTGAAGCTAGGGTCCTGTGCCCATCAAAACGGCCAGAAGATGGGCATGACAATGACGACGACCACCAGGACGACCAGGGTGAGTGGGAATCCAACCTTGATATAGTCGCTGAAGCGGTAGCCTCCTGGGCCCATCACCATGATGTTGGCAGAGTGCCCGACGGGACTTAGAAAAGCTGCCGAGGCGGATACTGCCACCGCCATCAACAGAGGGAACGGCGAGATGCCCAGATCGCTGGCGGTGTTCAGCGCGATGGGTGCCAGCAGCACTGCCACCGCTGGATTCGGCATCACCTGTGAAGCTAGCGCAGCCAGGATAAACAAACCAGCCATCACCGCCAAGGGTCCCCAGGCACCCACCAGGTTGACCATCTCTTGGGCCAGGAAGCTGGCAGCACCGGTTTTTTGTAAAGCGATCCCCAGCGGCAGCATACCTGCGATCAGGAAGATCGCTTTCCACTGGATGGAGCGGTGGGCTTCGTCAATCGTCAAACAGCCGGTGAGGATCATTAAGACCACACCTGCCACAGCGGCGATGTAGATCTCCAACCATCCCAGGATGACGGGCAGCAGGACAGCCGCCATGATCAGCACGGAGATCAGGGTCTTGTTCCGTCGCGGAGGTACCTGGGCCTTCTCAGAAAGCACCAGGAAATCCGGCTCACTACCCAGCAAGGTGAATTTCTCGCGAGGGCCGTACAGCAGGAGTGCATCGCCAAAGCGTAGGGACATATCGCGCAGGTTGGAGTGGTAAGCATGCCCTTCACGCCAGATAGCCAGCACACTTAATCCATACTTTGTGCGGAAATGGAGCTCGCGCAGGGATTTGCCCGCCAGGGTAGTGTAGGGAGAAAGCATGGTTTCTATCAGGCCAACTTCTTCCGATTCGAGTTCGGTGAGATCGGGTGGAGCCCCTGAGTCAATTTCCAGATCCTGAAAGCCCTCGATGGTTTGCAGCTCTTCCCGTTTGCCTTTGACCAGCAGCGTATCACCGGCTTTGAGCTTTTCATCTGAGGACGGCATCAGCATTGTCTCACCACCCCGAACGATACCCATCACACCCAGGCCATATGCATCGCCCAGGCGGCTTTCGATCAAGGTTTTTCCTACCAGGGAAGAATCGTCTGGCAGACCGACGATCATCAACCTTTCTTCTAGTTTGTATCGCTCAGCTGATTTTGGCTGGGTCAGATCCAAATTACTATCTTCCTGAAGATTATCAATCTGCTGGCGAGTACCCTGAACTAATAAAACATCGTCAGCCTGCAAGGGGATCGTCTCCAGGCTTGTCCTTAGTGAAGTCTCCCCGCGACGGATGCTCAATACGATCGCGCCGAAGCGGTTACGAAAGTCTGCCTGGGCGAGGGTCTGACCGATGAGGTTTGATTCTGGAGGGATCCTGCCCTCGATCAGCTGGATTTCCGCTGAAACCAGCTGTTCGACATCCAGGTTGTCGCTTTCCAGGATGAGCTGGTCATGACCATGCAGGTCAGATAATTGGTCAAGAGGTCCTTCGACCAATAATTTATCTCCAGGCTGGAGGAGAACCTCTGAGCTGGGGGCTAGCCTGGTTTGACCATTATGAATGATGGCGATCACGTTCAAACCGAGTGCTGATCCCAATCGGCTTTGAGCCAGGGTCTTTCCAGCTAGGACCGAGTCAGCCGGGAGGCGAATGGTAGCCAAACGCTCGCGCAGATCGAAGAGATGTCTCTGATCCTGCCCCGAGAACCCCCTGGTTATATCCCGGTTCGGGAGCAGGTGGCGGCCGATCAACAGCATGAAGACCACTCCAGCCAACATAACCACGATGCCGACTGGGGCATAGTCGAACATGGCAAAGGGTGTCAGACCAGCCTGGCGAAGGGCTTCGCTGATCAGGATGTTGGGCGGGGTGCCGATCAGGGTGATCAGGCCGCCTAATAATGCCGCAAAAGCCAGGGGGATCAGAAGTTTAGAAGGCGATAATCTCAGACGACGGGCGGTCTCAATGGCGACGGGTAAGAATAAAGTGGTCACCCCGATGTCGTTCATGAAGCCAGACAGAATGGCTACGGTCAGCATGATGATCGCCAGCAGGCGCACCTCGCTGTTACCAGCCAGTTTCAGCATCCGGTGCCCGATCAACCCCGCTACGCCGGTCCTGGAGAGGGCGGCGCTGAGGATCAATACCGCCCAGACAGTCACGACAGCCGGGTTGCTGAAGCCTGAGATCGCTTCAACTGGCGTGACCAGGCTGGTCAAAGCCAAGCTGACCAACACCAGCATGGCGACAACATCGACGCGAATCCACTCGGTGATGAACAGTAAGATGGCCAGGCCGGTGATTGCGAAGACGATGGCGATCTCTAGAGTCATATAGGCTTATTCTACCTCGATCCCCAGGAGCATAATGAACCGAGATGCTCTATTGAACCACCCGCGACGATATCGTTAAGATGGGGTTAAGTAGAAATAGATCCAAGCAACGATCAAATACCTCAGAGATACAAAGGAGACCAGAATGTTAGATTCTAAGACAATCAAATACGGGGGATGGGCATTTATCCTGTCCAGCCTGCTATACATCCTAACATTTGTTACTTCCGGGAGTTCGAGAACCCTTTATGGTGTTTTCGGTTTGGAGGCGACCATCTTGTTAGCACCATCGATTTGGGGGCTTTACCTGTATTACCGTCGGGGCAGCGAGAGCTACATGGTGCGCCTGGGTGTCCTGGCGCTGGTGGTTGGGGCTGTATTCATCGTGTGGCTTTATGCGGCTGCTTTGGTTGCAGGACTGGCGGAACAAGAATTCGGCCAACTAAGTGCCGAGATCGAAAGCATGGGAACTATCGTCTCTGGGGTAGGGATCATGTTCGGCAATATTCTCTTCATCGGCACATTTTTGCTGGCGCTGACCAGTGTGCGGGATGATGTTGATCCCAAATGGTTGGGCTGGTTGGGCATGATCGGCAGCGTGATCACGATCCCCTGGTTTTTCTTCGCGTGGGCGCCGTCCATCCTGCAGACCATACCTGCAATTGGATTTGCGCTGGTGATTATCTGGATGATCGTGATGGGGGTCAGGTTGGCGCGAACAACGTAAACCCTGAACTACGAGCGATATCTTGACACACGAAGAAACCGGGTTTCTCAGAGAAACCCGGTTTCTGGATTTGAAGAGTGAGGTTACTGGCGGGCCATGATCTGGCGAATCTCCGCCTCGGAATCTTTGATCAGTTCGCCGCTGACGTCCACGGTCACGTGGTCAATTTCGCCGGTGAACACGAAGGGTGGGGCATATTCCGGTGTGACTGGCGATCCACTGTCCATGCCGCATTCCAGCGCGCCGCCCGCAACGCCAAAGACCAACGGTGTGGTATAGGGTAATTCAGCCTGCCCAACCAGCTTCCCATCGAAGTAGAGCTGGGCTAGACCAGGGGTGCCTTTGCCGGCGTGGATATCTGGAGGGCCGGTCACTTCGAACTCAAAGCGTAGCTGGTGGCTGCCGGTGGGCACATCCTCCGTCGATTCGACGTGGAAATACTCCTTGGCAACATAATTGTGCACGTAATGCAGCTTGCCATCTTTCATGTAGAGCGAGTAACCGCCATCACTGCCGCCGTGGGAGAAGATCACGCCTTCTGCACCCTCTTCTGGAATTTCCACAGAAGCAGTGATACTGTGTGGACGGTTCATGCAGTTGGCGCCAGCTGAAGCAGATACCGGCTGCGTGTGGGGATAGTAGGTATAGCTGGTGCGACCAACCGCGATAGCAGGACGTTCGTCTGCGACACGCTGCGCGCCGCGCCCGTCGATGGGCAGCACGTTGTACTTGCCGGCCTCGACATACCACTGGGCGATCATCTCGATCAGCCGGTCGCGGTTTTCGGCGGCGACATCGTGGTTCTCGGCGAAATCCTCGGCGACGTGGTAGAGTTCCCAACTATTGGCATCCAGCTTGGTCAGTCTCTCGGCCGAGATTGGGTTTCCAAATCCTGTGCCCGCCTCAGCGAAGGAAGGACCGGGCCAGGGGCAGACGGCCCGCCAGCCATCGTGGTAGATCGAGCGGTGACCGAGCATCTCGAAGTACTGCGTGCGGTGTCTACTGGGTGCCTCGCCATCTTCCAGGGTGTGGGCAAAGCTGTAGCCCTCGATGGGGGCCTGGGTGACGCCCTTGATGCTGGTGGGGGGGTCAAAGCCCAACAGGTCGAGAACCGTCGGCACCATATCGATGGCATGCGCATACTGGTTGCGCACCTCTCCCCGAGCCTGGATGCCGTTGGGGTAGTGCACGATGAAGGGATCGCTGATCCCGCCGCGATAAGTCTCGCGCTTCCAGCGGCGGAAGGGGGTGTTACCCGCCCAGGTCCAACCCCAGGCAAAGTGGTTGAAGTATTCCGGTCCCCCCAGATCATCCAGCGCTTTCAGGTTTTCTTCAACTGATTCAGGGACGAAGTTGAAGAAGTTGCTCTCGTTGACCGACCCGGTGGGCCCGCCCTCGGCGCTGGAGCCGTTATCCGAGATGAGCATGATCAGGGTGTTTTCGAACTCGCCGATTTTCTTCAGGAAATCCAGTACACGACCGATCTCATGATCGGTGTGCTCCAGGAATCCGGCGAAGACCTCCATCATGCGGGCATACAGCTGGCGCTCATCTTCGGGAAGGGCGTCCCAATCCTGCACATCGGGGTCGTGGCGCGAGAGTTCGGCGTCCTGCGGGACAATGCCCAGTTCTTTTTGCCTGGCAAAGACTTTTTCACGGTAGACATCCCAGCCGTCGTCGAACATGCCCTTGTACTTGTCAACCCATTCTTTGGTGACGTGATGAGGTGCATGCATAGCCCCAGTGGCAAAGTACATAAAGAATGGTTTGTTGGGGGCGACCTGCTTGGTATCAGCGATGAAGCCGATGGCTTTGTCTACAAGGTCTTCCGTCAGGTGATAACCTTCTTCGGGTGTCTTTTCCTGCTCGACGATGTGGTTGTCGTAGACTAATTCGGGGTAGTATTGGTGGGTATCGCCACCCAGGAAGCCGTAGTAGCGCTCGAAACCGCGTCCTAACGGCCAGCGGTCGTAAGGTCCGGCAGCCGAGACCTGGTCGACTGGGGTCAGGTGCCATTTACCCACTGCGTAGGTGTTGTAACCCTGCTGTAGGAGCATTTCAGAGAGGAAGCCATTCTCGAAGGGGATATTGGCGTTGTAACCGTTATAGCCGGTCGAGCCTTCGGTGATGCAGGCCATATTATTGGAGTGGTGGTTGCGCCCGGTCAGGATGCAGGTGCGGGTGGGCGAACACAGCGCGGTGGTGTGCATATTGTTGTAGCGCACGCCGCCTTCGGCCAGCGCATCCATATTGGGGGTGTTGATCGGGCTGCCGTAGCAACCCAGGTGCCCAAAGCCGGTGTCATCCAGGACGATGAACAGGACGTTGGGGGCGCCTTCTCTGGCGCGCGGCGGTTCCGGCCAGGCGGGTTCGGAAACATCGTGCGTGCGTCCGACCACGCCGGTAAAGGCGGTTCCAGGTTTGTATTCTTTTAGAGTCATTAAATTCTCCTTTATTCTGCTTTGATTTTTTAGTCTGCTAATTTATTCTAGATGTTAGATCAACTCAAATTCGCCAGGTTTCCAGGTTTTGTCGAACCAAGGTTCCAGGGGACCATACAGCCGCAGGATCGCAAACCAGCCTTTGCCCGCAACAGTCTGGGTCCAGTTTTTCTCGAAGCCCTCGGGTGGATTGGGGCCGAAATATAGATCTACTGAGCCATCATTATTGAATATCAGATCATCACGCTTGTTATTCTTGCTGGGAAATGGCTGCCCTGTCTGTAGTTCGGAGCGTGTCTGGGGATCATAGACTACCACCGACCAGAAGTCTTTGGCGGGAGGATCCGTCGGGATATTGAGCTTGTAGTTTTTACTGCCATCCAGGTAGTTCCCGTCTTTATCTTTGGCAGCCAGTGCGTACTGCGATCCAGCACCTACCATTTTTAGCGCCATAGCCGGCGTATTGACTGTGGCTCCATAAAAGAACAATGTGCGGGCATCCAGGTAGCGGCCGCCTACCCCACCATCGACCAGCCACTCGTGGCTGCCGCCGACAAAACCTGTCACCCAGGCACTGTTCTCATAATAGTAGCTACCCTGCAAGCGGGAGTTAAAAACGATTGACCGAGCAGTAGCATTACCTACTGCGACTGCCTCGCGAAGGATCTTTTTCATGCGTTCGTCTGGCTCAAAGGGCCTGCCCTTGATGATGCCGATGCTGGCGATCAGGCCGCGAATTTCCGGATCGAGCATCTCGACCGGCTCTCGCTGGATGACCCGGTTCAGTTCCTCGTAGAATTCAAAGTCGTTGGCGTGAATGGTGTTGAAATATGTTTTTGAGAAACTGATGAATTCCATCTGCGGCGGGTTGTCTTTGTCTTTGAGAGGGTAAATCTTGACGCCGTTTTTGAACATCATAGAAGCTGCATCCGGCTTACCGTCCACCAGGAAACCACGCAAGATTACCCAGTTGACAAAACTGGGTGATTGGGCCACAAAATAACCATCGGGGACTTCGCCGTCAAATTCGGGTGGTAAGATCAGGTAGTTGCCGCCCTGGCCCCGGTCAGGACCTGGCGCGCCCATATCGATTACAAAACGGAAAAAAGCATCATTGACGGTGCCAGGACCACATCCGGGGGGTATTTCAACTACTGTGGGACCGTCCCGCTCTAAATCGAGGAATCCTGAGCAGTAAACCGTATCGGTATTGCCAGTCAGGAAGAGTGGATCCGAGTCAAGCAGCTGATCTGCTATCAACATCTGATTGCTGTTCGCGACACCCATTGTCTCATGACCCGTTCGCAAACCTTCAAGTGAGGCACTCGGGATGCCATTCAGGAAGACTTCCACACCGCGTAGAAAGTCCAGGTTATCGTAAACTAACTGAGTGGTCTCCAGACTTGGCAAGCCATCGAAGAACTCCAGCGTGCCGATGCGGGTTTCAACTTTATCCAGTGTGGTTATACTTTTGGGGATGGGGGTGTTATAGTTGGGTGCGGGTTTTGAAGATTCTGACATGATTTTCTCCTTGTCTTGTTTTTGTTCGATTTTCTGCAAGGTTAATGGTTCATTTGTCGTAGGGATTGAAATCCAACGGTGCCCCAAAGGGAACGCTGTCCTTCTGCAATGAGATCTGTAACTCAATGGCCTTGGGCATGAATATTTTGTACAGCACCCATGAGTGAGCTTGTTCGTAGTTGTAAGGAGTGTCCTCATCAGGGTTCACGGTTAAGTTATAGATGTGAGGAATGGCCAATTCTTCGACTGGTGATGGTCCATTCTCAACCCTGTGAGTGAGTACCTTGAAATTCTTCCAACGCATGCCAACATGGCGACGATCGAAGAACATATGGAAGTAATCCCGATTGGAGTTTTCCTGCTCCCCGATGATGAAATCCGATTGATCCACCCCGTCCATCACACGGTCGGTTGGCACGCTCTCCTTATGACCGATCAAATTCAGCAAAGTTGGGAACCAGTCCACGACATGCAGCATTTCATCAGAGGTTCTGGGATCAATTGCCTTTGGCCACCTTATTGCCCCTATGGTGCGGTTATTGCCTTCGTAAGTCGAGAAGTAACCGCCACGCCATACACCGCTAGCATTGCGATTATTAGGGGCATGGAAGGAAGTATCTCGACCATTATCGCCAGCGATTATTACAATGGTGTTCTTACGAATACCAAGCGCATCGATTTTTTCCAACAAGGTACCAAAATCTGCATCGAGCATCTGGAGACAATCGGCCACGAAACCGCCATCTGAAGAATCTTCAAATTCCTTACGCGGCAAGGTTGGGAAATGGATGTTTGAGTGGTTGAAATAGATGAAGAAGGGAGCGTTTGCTTCTACTGAATCCTGCATCCACTGAGATGCTTTCTCCAGGAATTCGAGGTCGATGTTCCTCCTGGTTTCGACGTCAAGCACCATAATTTCTTGTAGATCATCACTGCCCTTTGATTCCAGGACATATTCAGGTTCGAAGTCTTCTCTCTGGAACCACTTATCCTGAGGCCATAAAGCAGCATCCCAGGAACCATTGATCCCATACCAGTAGTCAAAACCTTTATCGGTCGGATAGCGCCCCTCTTCTTCTCCACAATGCCATTTGCCATAAATCGCATTACGGTAACCGAGCTCTTTCAACTGGTCAGCGATGGTCAACTCCCAGGCCACCAACCCTGACCCCGGCAGCGCAGTGATACAGCCGGTGCGCACTGAATGGCGACCCGTCATCAGTGCTGATCGAGTCGGGGTACATTGCGCCTCGACATTGTAGTTGGTCAACAGCATGCTTTCATCTGCGAATTGATCGATATTTGGGGTTTTTGCACCAAGGGAAAAGGCTCCCCCATAACATCCGAAGTCTCCCTGACTGACGTTATCGATATGAAAGAATAGGATATTCGGTTTTTCCGACATAATGTCCTCCTATTTGGGAAGGTGCCTTAAGGTTGGAAAAATGAAGCAATTATATTTGATGCTTCACCTTTTCGATTACAGGCGGTTTCCAACTTCCGTCAAGTATTGCTTCTTCTCCCCAATAAGCCCGAATATACAGGGAAAATGTCCCTTCTGGTGCGGGAAGCCAGTTGGTCTCTTTTTCTTCACCGGGAGACTGGTTGCTGGCATATAGGGTCAACGAGCCATCAGGATTGAATACTAGATCCTTATTTTTAGTGCCCAGAGAGTAGCGATTGAGATCATTTACCTCGAAGAGATGATATTTGTTATATATGGTCATGGACCAGAAGCCTTTGACCGGCGGCAGCTGCCCATCTGAGAAGGTCACCGAATACAAATACTGGCCCTCCATCTGCTCACCTTGGGAGTCTCCATCGGTGTAAAAGTACTGTGTCTCAGTGGGTCGATTGTCGAACATGTTTGAGCGGGCTGTGCTGCTGCGCATCAGATAATCAACTCCCCACTCAGCGTTGTTTGCAGAGCGGTTCCAGCCGTTGCCAGCGGGGATGCCGTTGTGTTTCCACTGGAAAAGGGGCGTAATCACTTCTTCTTCGGTTTCAACAGCGGCTTCGATCAGGGCTTGTTTGACCTTGGGATCCTTCACCGCGGCGTCGAGCACCTGGCGAATAGTAGCATACAGGGCTTCTTCACCCGGCAGCGGCGCAACAGCATCAATCACGCCGGGCAGTTGATCGAAAAACGGTTCTGGCATGACCCATTTGTTTTCACCTTCGATTTCAGGTGTTGGGAAATCAGGCACATCGTCCCAATCTGCCATCTTCATCTGCCCATCGAACTCCGCCAGGGGATAGCCGTTGATCTGATTGACTAGCGGTTTAATTACCGCCCGGTCTTCTTCGGTGTCGTTCATGAAAACCCGAGGCCCAACAAAGCCAAACTCTGTTGAAGAGCGGATCACAGTAGTGATACCCTCAGGAACGTCGCCATCCCAGTTGGGTCCGACCAGCAGGTAGAAGCCTGACTCGGTTCCATAGGGTTTTCCCATCTTACCGAACTGATCGGTGCGGGCGTCGTAGAGGGCGTAGACCCAGAAGCGGTCTCCGAAATCGGGCACCTGGATGACGAAAGGCTCCTCATCGAGAGAGAGAAAGGCAACCCCGTAAACCACATCCTGGTTGGGGCAGGCCACAAAACTCTGCTTGGGCAAAACGTAATCGTTAAGCATGCAGAGGCGACCACGCGGGGCAACCGGCACCACACCGCCCAGGCGACCAGGCTCCGGAGCCTGGGTGATCCCCGCGCGACGATTGAAACTGTTCACCAACGGCCAACCCCAGACATACGCCATGCGACCGATGGTTTTCACGTATTCCTTGTGCATAGTGGCGCCAGATACAGGCTGTGTTACTTCATCCACTGAAGAGGGGAACGTGTTTGGTTGAAATCTTTCTGCTGTCATGGTAAATCTCCTTATATCGCGATTTTATTTTCCAAGAACTGACAAATCTACACTTCCTTAATAATATCTACCAGTCATCTTTATATAGACTTGTGGTTTCTAAGTATAGTGATTTTTCACTTGATTATAAGGTGATATTGCTTACCTCATTTTTTTCTATATTATCGGCGGTGGGGCCTGTGCTGAACGTAGTGAAGTGACGCCGCCATGAGCGATGATATGGTGATTCGATCTAAATATTTCCGGCAAGGACCATAAGATTTGTCTATCCCCCAATAAACTCATTGAAGTTCATCTTGTGTTTTTCTCTCAGGATGTCCGTAAACCGATCAATCTCTGCATTCGCTTCCTGATCAGACCACCCCAGCACACCTTTGCATATCTGGGAGATCTCCTGGAGACCATCTGGATTGATTCCGCCCAGCTTACCAAGCATCGTGCGGCGCAGGATGAGATCATCCAGATGAAGGACATCTTCCCTGGAAAGGATGTATTTAATCTCACCCAGACTGATCGCCGGGATTGACTCCAATAAAGTCGAGGCTTCCACACCATTTGCTGCCAAAATATCCCCAGTCCTGGTGCCGTAGGTCTCGAACAGCTGCTCCAAGCGATGAGGTTCCATCGGATAGGTCTCGAATAACTCCTTGAGGTAGGCTTCTTTTTCGGAGGATATTTTTGGGTAGTCTTTGCTGCCGCCGATGGGCATATTGGCAGTCGAGATTCTGCGCGACCTGCCAAGTATTTCGAGCGCCCGATCGGCAGCCTCTTCAGAGAAAGCCCTGAATGAAGTCCATTTGCCCCCGACAAGTGAAAGCACCGGAAACTCCAATGTTTCACCTGGTTCGGTGATCTGCACGATGTGATCACGGCTGATCTGGCCGGTTGCGCCCCTCACGGTTTGTTGAAGCGGTCTCACGCCAGAAAAGGTGTACGCGATTTGAGAGCGGTCCACCTCAATCTTGGGAAACACGCGCCCGATCATGGCGAAGAAATAATCAACCTCTTCATCCGTGATAGCGATATCTTCCAGGTCATCCACCCTGATGTCCGAGGTGCCGATCATAACTTTATCGAGCAAGGGGAAGATCAGCACAATGCGGCCATCCTGGTTCTCAAAGAAGAACTCGTTCTCTCCAATTGCCTGGCGCAGCTCGGGGTGATCCAGGACCAGGTGGGAACCCTTGGTGCCGCTGATGAAGTTTGTGCCCACGCCCATAGATCGATTGACCAGGTC